>CAZMQP010000013.1:0-5972 GCA_964568385.1 uncultured bacterium | reverse complement strand
GAGGTCACCATCCTCGAGCTGGCCCAGCGCATCAAGGGCCTCTGCCACAGCGACTCGGCGATCCAGTTCACGCCCTACGAGAAGGTGTACGGCGCCTCGTTCGAGGACATGCGCCGCCGCGTGCCCGACCTGCGCAAGATCCGCCGCTACGTCGGCTACCGGCCGCAGGTCAATCTCGACCGGCTGCTCGAGCTGACGATCCGCGACACCTGCGACCAGATGGGGATCGCGTGCCCCATCGAGGTGGCCGCCGACTAGTCCGGCTCGGCCGGCGTCGCGGGATCCCGTTTGCCCCTGGCCGCCCTGCCTCTCGCCGCCGTGCTGTCGTGGCTGCTGGTGCCGCTGGTCATCCGCGTCGCCCTCGCCATCGGCTTCCTCGACCACCCCGAGGCGCGCAAGCTGCACACTGCGGCGACCCCGCTGCTGGGCGGCGTCAGCGTGTTCATCGCCGCGCTGATCGCGTGGGGGGTGGCGATGCGGATGCTGCCGCACGCGCCCGCCGACTGGGAGGCCTACTACCTGCTGACCGGCGCCGCCATCGCGCTCGGCGTCGGCGTGTGGGACGACCGCTTCGGCATGCAGCCCTCGGTCAAGATGCTCGGGCAGGCGGCGGCCGGGACCATGCTGCTGGCGGCCGGGGTCACCCCCGAACTCGGCCTTCCGGTCGGGATCGAGGCCATGCTGGCGCTGGTGGCCCTGGTGGCCCTGATGAACGCGGTCAACTTCCTCGACAACATGAACGGCATGGTGGGCGGCATCAGCGCCCTGACGCTGGCGGCCTTCGCCTGGACCTCGCTCGAGCGCGGGGCGGCGGGCACGGCGGCCGCCCAGCTGGCCCTGGCCGGGGCCTGCGCCGGATTCCTGCCCCATAACTTCCCGCGGGCCCGCATCTTCCTGGGGGACGCGGGCAGCCTGTTTCTGGGCTATAGTCTCGGCGCCTCGGCGCTGCTCGCCCTGCGGGCGACACCCCCGGGGTGGGGCCAGGCCGGCCCCCTGCTCATGCTCGCGTACCCGGCGTTCGACATGCTGTTCGTGATCGTGACGCGCGTGCGCGACGGCCGCCCGGTCTGGCTGGGCGGCAAGGACCACTCCAACCACCGATTGGCGACCATCATCCGATGTCCGACGAGAACCGTTCTCCTGATCTGGTGCAGTACGGCCGTCCTCTGCGCCGGCGGAATCGCTATTCTGCAGGATCCCCGGCCGCTGAAGGTGCTCCTGTGGTCGGGCCTGTCGACGATCCTGCTCTTCTGGAGCGGGCTGCGACTATCGTCCGTGCCCCTCGCCCCGCGGGCATGACCGGCGGCGGCGCGTATGCCGCCCCCTCCGCGCCGCGGGTCCACCGCGATCCCGACGACACCGACCTCAAGCTGCGCGACCTGGTCGTCCTCATGGCCAAGGGCCTCGTGGACCATCCGGACGACGTCACCTGCGAGATCCTCAGCGCCGGCGACGACGGCGTGCTCGAGCTGTCCACGCACCCGGACGACATGGGCCATGTCATCGGCCGCGAGGGCCGCACCGCGCGCTCGCTGCGCCTGGTGCTCGGCGCCGCCTCGTCCCGCATGGACCGCCGCGTGACGCTGGAGATCAGCGACTGAGGTTCGTCCAGCTGGCCCGAGTCGGCCGACCGCACGGACTCGACGGCGAGGTCTATCTCGACCGCTGCTCGCTGACTCCGGCGGAACTGATGGCGCTGGAGAAGGTCGAGTGGCGCGGACGGGACAAGCGTCGAACCCTGACGCTGCGTTCGGTCCGCGCCACCCACGACCGGCTCCTGGTGATGTTCGCCGAGGTGCTGCTGCGGGACATCGCGGCGACGCTGACCCCGGGCGAGCTGTGGGTCGAGGCCGAGCGGCTTCCCGACCCCGGTCCGAACAGCGCCTACACGTTCCAGCTCGTCGGCCTGACCGCCGTCTCGCCCACGGGCGAGACGATCGGCACGGTGCGCGACGTCATCCAGAACGCGGGGCAGCAGCTGTTCGCCATCGACCGCGGCGGACGCGAGCTGCTGGTGCCCGCGTTCGGGGCGTTCCTCAAGCGGGTGGACCTCGAGGCGGGGATCGCCGAGCTCGACCTGCCGCCGGGGTTCGAGGACGTCTGAGCCGGGGGGAGGCCCCATGCGCATCACGCTGCTGACCATCTTCCCCGAGTTCTTCCCGGCCGCCTTCGCCGACGGCATGATCCGCGTCGCGCGCGAGAAGGGGCGGCTCGAGGTGGACGTCGTCAACCTGCGCGACCACACCGACGACGCCCACCGCTCGACCGACGACTACCCCTTCGGCGGCGGCGCCGGGATGATCATGAAGATCGAGCCCGTGGACCGCGCGCTCGCCTCGCTGTCGCTGCCGCCCAAGGGCGAGCGCGGCCCGGGCGCCAAGGTGGTGCTGACCTCGCCCCAGGGCCGGCCGTTCACGCAGGCGCGCGCCATCGAATGGGCGGCGCTCGACCACCTCGTGATCCTGTGCGGGCGCTACAAGGGCATGGACGAGCGCGTGGCCGAGCACCTGGTGGACGAGGAGTTCTCGCTCGGCGACTTCATCCTCTCGGGCGGCGAACCGGCGGCGCTGTGCGTCGTGGATGCCGTCGCGCGGCTCCTGCCGGACGTGGTGGGCAAGTTCGACTCGGTCGAGAGCGACTCGTTCCACTCGGGGCTGCTCGACAGCGCCTACTACACGCGGCCGGCCGAGTACCGCGGCTGGCCGGTGCCGGACGTGCTGCTCTCCGGGCACCACGCGCAGATCGCCCGAGCGCGGCGCGAGGAGTCGCTGCGCCGCACGTTCGAGCGCCGGCCCGACCTGCTCGCCACGGCCGACCTCGATGCCGCCGACCGCCGCTTCCTGCGCCAGCTCGAGCGCGAGCGGGCCGCGGCGGGCGACGAGCCCGCGTGATCCGCCGCGTCGTCCGCGAGTCGCTGCCGCTGCTCGCGGGCGACGCGCTCGCCCGCCTGGCGCTGTTCGGCGCCACCGTGTGGATGGCGCGCCGGCTGGGGCCCGAGGCGTTCGGCCTCGTCACGTTCGCCCAGGCGGTGCTCGGCTACGTGCTGCTGGGCGGCGACTTCGGGCTGTCGATCCACGGCGTGCGCGACATGGCGGTGCACGCCTCGACGCGCGAGCGCACCTGGCGCACCGTGGCGGCGCTGCGGACGGCGCTGTCGGCGCTGCTGGTCGCGGTGGCGCTGCTGGTGACGTGGCTGGTGCCGGCCGCGCCCACCACCCGGCTCGTGATGTCGTGCACGCTGCTGGTGGCGCTGCCGCTGGCGCTGGTGCCGGACTGGGCGTTCCGCGCCATCGGCCGCATGGACCTGGCGGGCACGCTGGGCGCGCTGCAGCCCGCGCTGCTGCTGGTCGGCGCGCTGGCGCTGATCCATGCGCCGGACGACGTGCTGTGGGCGCCGGCGCTGCGGCTCGCCGCCGCGACGGTGGCGGCCGCGGTGGGCATCGCGCTGCTCGTGCGCGCCCGCCATGGCGAGCCCGTCGGCAGCCGCGCCGAGCCCGTCATGAGCTGGCTCGCCACGCTGCGGGCGCCCGCCGCGCGCGCCGCGCTGGCCTCGGGAGGCGTCCTGATGCTGGCCAACCTGGCCGTGCTGGCCTACAACAGCGGGGACTCGCTGCTGCTGAAGGCGTTCCTCGGCGACCGCGCGGTGGGGCTCTACGGCAGCGCCTACCGCGTCATCCAGGTGCCGCTGGCCGCGTTCAACGCCGTCACGTTCGCCGCCTTCCCGCTGCTGGCGCGGCTGGCGCAGGGCGAGGCGGCCGAGGCGAGGCGCCTGGCGGGCCGGCTGGTGGGGCTCTCGCTCGCGGGCGGGATCGCGGTGGCGCTGGCGCTGGCCTTCGGCGCGCCGTCCATCGTGCAGGCGCTGTTCGGGTCCGAGTATGGTGAGTCGGCTCAGGTGCTGCGGGTGCTGGCGTTCGTCGTGCCGCTCGACTTCGTGGTCTCGACGCTCGGCACCGCGCATGTGGCGGCGGGGCGCGAGCGGCCGCTGGCCTGGTGCGCCGGCTCGGCGGCGGTGCTCAACCTGCTGGCGAACCTGCTGCTGATCCCGAGGCTCGGCCTGCTCGGGGCGGCGTGGGCGACGATCGGGACGTACGTGCTGCTGTGGATGCTCTACGCCTTCGCGATCCGCGACGGCTCGGCCGGGAGGGCCGCCTGATGGGATTCCGTGAGCGCATCTACGCGCGCTACTTCACCACCACCTACGGCGAGACGAGCCCGGGCGACGACGCCGCGTTCGCGCTGGCGGTCCCGGCGCTCGCCGACCTGCTGCTGCCGCACCTGCCGAGCCGCCGGGAGGCGTTCATCGTGGATGCGGCCTGCGGCATCGGGTACGCGCTGGCGATGCTGAAGCGGTCCGGCTACACGAACGTGGTGGGCATCGACCTCTCCGAGGAGCAGGTCGAGGTGGCGCAGGCGAAGGGCCTGCCGGTCGAGCGCGCCGAGGCGATCGCCTGGCTCACGGCCCGTCCGGGCCAGCTCGACGCGGTGCTGGCGCTGGACTTCGCCGAGCACCTGACGCGCGACGAACTGCTGGCGTTCCTCGACGCCTGCCGCACCGCGCTCAAGCCCGGCGGCCGCGTGGTCATCAAGACGCCCAACGCGCTGTCGCCGCTGGCGTCGCGCTTCCGCTGGCGCGACCTCACGCACGAGCTGGTGTACTCCGAGCATTCGCTGCGGCAGGCGTTCCTCACCTGCGACCTCACGCCGGTCGCGATCGTGGGCGAGCGCTTCCGGCCGCTCACCTGGAAGGCGCGCGTGCGCGGCTGGGTGGCGGGCGCGATGCGCGCGGTCTGGCGGCTCTACCTCGTGGCCGAGCTGGGGAGCGAGGACCTGCGCACGCCGCTCGAGTTCAACCTGATCGCGGTCGCCGAGAAGCGCTGAGCGTCATGCGTGTGGCGTGGTTCCTCACCAACCTGCGCGGCGGCGGCGCCGAACGCCTGCCGCTCGTGCTCTTCCGCGCGCTGGCGCACTCGCGGCTGCAGCTCGTGCTGCTCAAGGACTGGGTCGAGCACGCGCTGCCCGCGGGGCTCGCGCCGCCGCGGGTGCTGTCGCCGCGCGAGGGCTCGCTGTGGGCGCATGCGGGCGCCATCCTGTCGGGGGCGACGCGGGCGGCGCGCGAGGCCGACGTGGTGGTGGGCGGCATGGAGTGGGCGGCGAGCATGGTGGCCGCGCTGGCGGCGATGCGCGCCGGCAAGCCGTTCGTGGCGATCGTGCACCCCGACCTGCATGCCTTCCGAAGGCACCAGCATGTGCCGCAGCTGGCCTGGCTCGGCCAGCGCTGGGCGATGCGCCGGGCGGCGCGCGTGGTCGCGGTGTCCGAGGGCGCGGCGCGCTCGTGCCTGGCGCTCGGCGTGCCCGAGTCCCGGATCGCCCTGCTTCCGAACCCGTATCCCGATTGGGCGGCAGAGCTGGCGGCACGGCGCGCCGCTCCCGTCGCGGGGCCACTGCGGCTGCTCACGGTGGGGAGCCTGCATCGCGTGAAGGGGAGCGACCTCGTGCCGGCGATCGCCGAGCGGGCGGGGGAGGCGGTCGCGTCGTGGACGCTGGTGGGCGACGGACCCGAGCGCGCGGGGATCGAGGCGGAGCTGAATGAGCGCGGCCTGTCGTCGCGCGTGCGCGTGGCGGGCTTCGAGCCGGAGCCGTCGCGGCAGTACGAGTCGGCCGATCTCTACGTGATGCCGTCGCGCGCCGAGGGGCTGCCGCTCTCGCTGCTCGAGGCGATGGCGAGCGGCGTGCCGGTGCTGGCGTCGCGCTGCGGCGAGAGCGTCGAGTCGCTGCTCGACGCCACGCCGCCGGCCGGAGCGCTCACCGAGGCGGGCGATGTGGCGGCGATGGCGGCGGCCATCACGGCGCTGGCCGCCCACCCCGCGCGCCGCGCGGTGCTCGCCGCCGAGGGGCGCCGGCTCGCCGAGGCGTTCGCACCGGACACGGTGGGCGCGCGCTACGATGCGCTCTTCGCGGACGTGCTCGCATGA
>CAZMQP010000012.1:7059-19494 GCA_964568385.1 uncultured bacterium | reverse complement strand
CGGTAGCGCACCTCGCGCCAGTCCACCGACGGCGCCGCGCCCGAGCCGTAGCCGAGCACGAGCGTGGCCGCCAGCGCCAGCACGCTCATGCCCGCCTCCCGTCCGCGCCGCGCGGCGGTTCGTACCAGCGCGCCAGCCGCTCGGGGCCGACGCCGGCGTGGTAGCCGAGCATCAGCAGCGCGTTGCGCGCCAGCTGGCGCCACGGTCCGTGCTCCGAGAAGCGCCGTCCCGAGGTGGTGACCGCCGGCCGCAGCCGGACCAGCGCCCCGACGCGGGCCAGCCGCTGCGCGAGGTCCACGTCCTCGAACAGCGGCAGCGGCCGGAAGCCGCCCGCGGCGTCGTAGGCGGCGCGCGTGCAGAAGAGCGCCTGGTCGCCGAGGAACGCGGTGGACAGCGTCGAGCCGCTGAGCGAGGCGAGCAGCCGAAGCACCGGGTGCTCGCGGTCGAATCGCAGCCGGAAGGCGCCGCCAGCGACGCGCTCGCGCCCCACCGCCTCGCGCACGGCGCGCGCCGCATCGAGCGGCAGCCGCGTGTCGGCGTGCAGGAACAGCAGCACGGCGCCCTGGGCCGCGCTCGCTCCCAGCATCAGCTGGTGGCCGCGGCAGGCCCGCGGGGATTCGATCCAGCGCGTGCCCTCGGCCTCCACCACCTGCCGGATGGCGGCCGGCTCGCCGTGGGCGGCCACGAGGATCTCGGCCTCGCCGAGCGCCGTGCGCGCCGCACGGACGGCCTCGACCAGCCGCACGCCCTCGCG
The DNA here is from genome assembly GCA_964568385.1 of uncultured bacterium. Taxonomy (GTDB): domain Bacteria; phylum Eisenbacteria; class RBG-16-71-46; order RBG-16-71-46; family RBG-16-71-46; genus CADEFY01. The sequence goes on along the minus strand of CAZMQP010000012.1, from coordinate 18,740 downwards.
GTGGCTCGGGATCACCACCGAGATCGCCTCACCAGCGGCCATTCAGCGCCCAGTCGTAGCGGAGGTGCCGGATCGGCGCGCCCGGCGCGATCGGGATGCGCGTGTGCCGGGCGACGAACGCCTGCACGCTGCCCGCGGCCGTGACGAAGTCGGAGCGGTACCACTTGAAGATCTCGGACAGCTCGAGCGCGCGGCCATCGCCCAGCCGGTTGCGCGTTCCGTCGGCCAGGAACGCCGCCGTCGCCGCATCGAGCACCGAGTCGAGCGTGGCCGCGGTGAGCGCCCGCTCCGGCAGCACGGGGCAGCTCGCCGAGGCGCAGTTGAGCACGAAGTGGAGCCGCGCGTCCCCGAATCGCCGGCGCAGGATGCCGTGTTCGATGTCGTCGAGCGACAGCGACCGGCCCGCGCTGCGTGCGCGCTCGCGGAAGAAGCCCAGCGTCGGGATACCCAGGAGCCTGCCCACGTCCAGCACGCTCGCGAGGCCGGGGCGGCGGATGACCCCGTCGAGCACGCGCGCGTTGTAGACGTTGACCCAGAAGGCGATCTGCGCCTCGCGCGGCCACTGCTCGGGGTCGGCCTCGGCCGCCTCGGCGAGGAAGCGGCGAAGCGGCCCCGGCTCCCTCGCCAGCGCGCCGTAGTCCACGAGGTCCGCCTGCCGGTGGCGGCGGAGCACGGTGTCGAGCGCGGCGTAGGACGGCGGCGGGGCGGCCGCCCGGACCTCGGCGACGCCGAGCGCGATGAGCCCGGCGAGCACGGCTCCGCGAATCCCTCCCATCCGCCACCTCCCTCCCCGTTCATGCATCCGGCCGGCCGGCCCCGCTCGGGGCCGCCGGGGCGCGAACCATGTGTCCCACAACAGGGTAGTCCTACGTAGGAGGAGTGTGGGCGTGACTCGGCTCTGGCGGCAAGGTCAAGGGCGCGTGCGACTTGCGAGCCCCACCTCGCGTTCCGGCCGAGCCGGGGCCCAGTGCCGATGCGACTTGCCTGGCTTCCCATGGACGGGCTGGGTCCCGACGCAGCCGGCACCATCACATCGCGATCGCCGAACCCGTCCCGGCTGCTAGACTGCCCGCGGCCGTATCCACCCAGGAGACATCGCCATGCGCCGACTGGTCGCCTGCACCCTTCTCGTCGCCGCGCTCACCGCCTCGCCCGCCGGTGCCGAGCCGGGCATCCGCGTGGACTATCGGGACGAACTCCTGCGCGTGACGCTCGAGGGCGACTACGGCGGCGCCTTCTACCAGGTGTGGCGCTCCGGCGACCTCGTCGGCCAGTTCGACCCGCTGTGGTCGCAGTTCACGCTGTGCACCGGCGACTGCTACCTGACCGACGTGCGGGTCACGCCCGGCGCCACCTACTACTACCGCTTCGACGTGCAGGACCCCGCGACGGGCGTCATCCGTCAGTACGGGCCCTATGCCGTGCAGGTGCCCGATACCCCGTTCGGCGCGCGCATCTCCCCCAATCCCTCGCGGGGCAGCACCCGCATCGAGTTCTCGCTGCCCGGCAGCAGCCGCCAGGACGAGCCGCTCGATGTGGACGCCAGGCTGCTCGACCTGCAGGGGCGCACGCTGCGCGTCATCCACTCCGGGCCGCTGCCGCGCGGCGTCACCACGAAGATGTGGGACGGCCGTGGCGAGTCGGGGCAGCCGCTGAATGCCGGCATCTACTTCCTTCGCGTCGCCACGCCGCTCGGGGTGTCGCACTCGCGCCTCGTCCGCGTGCGCTGACGGCGGCGGCGTCCTGGGCCGCGCGCGGGAATCGGGCTGCCGCGCATGACGCTGTGGATCGACGCCGATGCCCTGCCGCGCGAGATCAAGGATCTGCTCTGCCGCGCCTCGGCGCGGCTCGCGATCCCGGCGGTGCTCGTGGCCAACCGCGCGAGCGCGGTGCCCGCGGGCTTCCCCACCGTCTCGAGCGTGGTCGTGGAGGGCGGCGCCGACATGGCCGACCGGCACATCGCGGCGCATGCGGCGGCCGGCGACGTCGCGGTCACCGCCGACATCCCGCTCGCCTCGGACCTCGTGGCCAAGGGGCTCGCGGTCATCGATCCGAGGGGCCGCGAGTACACGGCGGAGAACATCGGTGAGATCCGCGCCACGCGCGACCTGCTCTCGGATCTCCGCGGCGCCGGGCTCGTCACCGGCGGGCCCGCCTCGTTCGCCTCGCGGGACCGCGCCGCCTTCGCCAACACGCTCGACCGCGTGCTGACGCGGAGCCGGCGGACCCCCTAGCGCACGGGCACTTCGCCCGCCGACGCGAAAGGGCCCGGGTGTCGCCACCCGGGCCCTTCTGCGCTGCGATCGCTCGAGCGTGCGTCAGTCGAGCAGGATGACCTTGCGCATCGTGGTCTCCGAGCCGGCGCGGAAGCGCACCATGTAGATGCCCGGCGTCAGCTTGCGCCCGAGGTCGTCCTCTCCCGACCACGGGATGCGGTGGAGTCCCGGGCCCCGGCGGCCGGCCGACAGCGTGCGCACCTGGGCGCCGTGCAGGTCGAACACCTCGAGCGAGGCCTCCTGCTCGCTCGTCAGCTCGAACTCGAGCGAGGTCGAGCCGCGGGCCGGGTTGGGGAACGCCCCGCGGAACGACGTGCGTCCCGCCAGCGGCCCGGGCGCGTCCACGGTGCCGGTGACGAACTGCAGCTGATAGCTGCCCGGCGACGTGAAGTGGTTGCGCTTGGACTTCCACACCGAGACGCAGTAGTAGCCGGCCGTCGTGATGTCCACGATCACCGACTCGAGCTGGTTCGGGGGCTCCAGGTACGCGATGGCGCCCGAGTACGCATCGCCCTTGCCGCCGTAGACCATGTCCTCACCGTGCAGGGTCATGCCCCAGTCCACCCCGCCCGTGCCGGGCATCACGTCGATCTCCCAGCGGCCGGGGTTGAGATAGACCTCGTGCAGGTTCATCACGCGGTTGGCGGCGACGATGTACGGTCCATGGAGCCCGATCGGATCGAATCCCAGGTAGGTCGAGCCCACGATCTCGGAGTGGTAGTTGTTGACGCCCGAGCCGTAGCGCACGATGCCGACGTCGAACGCGCGGAACGCGGTGCGGTTGAAGTTGGCGATGACGTAGTCCGACTGGCCTTCGAGGAAGTAGGACTGCGCCAGCGACGCGGCGAAGCCATTCTGCGCTCCGGTCGAGATCTCGTGCAGACGCGGGTCGAAGTCGCTGTCCCCGAGCGGCATGAGGGCGAGCCCTCCCCACCAGCCCATGGAGGAGTTGAACGACGGCGTGCGCAGACCGTCGGCGTTCCACCACAGGGTGCCGGTGGCGCCGTGGTCCCAGCCGCCCGCTGGCAGCGGCGGAGCGCCGCGCGTGGTGGTGCCGCCGAACGCCAGCTGCGTGGGCTGCCAGACCCATTGCTGGCCGTAGGCGTTGTTCGTCTCCCAGATCTCCTCTTGCTCGTTGTTGGGGTCCTCGATGGTGGACAGCAGGTGGCGGCCGCCACGCACGGTCCATGCGGCGTTCCAGTTGAAGAGGCCCACCTGGTTCGGGCCGTAGGCCCCCCACGCCAGCCACCAGCCGTACACGCCGTCCTCGTACGCCTGCTGGTAGAGCGAAGGCGCTCCGGTCGGACTCTGGTTGATGTTGGCGAAGTTGAAGTACGTCGAGGCGGCATCCCCCTGGAGCGTCGCGGGCGCGGGCACCGAGGAGGGCGTGCCGTCGAACGCGGGCCGCGGCACGAATGGCGAATGCCAGCCCGCCGCCGTGTACGGGATGAAGTCCGGCGGCGTGCGGTGGATGCGCACCGTGTAGTTGATCGGTGCGAGTCCGGCGTCGAACTCGCGATACACCATGAGTCCGTGCCAGCCCGCGGTGGTGACGTTGGCGTCCACCCGCGCGAGTCCGTTGGCATCGGTGCTCACCCCCGGCAGGCTGCCGAGGTTCCCGTTCGTGAAGCTCTGGTCCAGCCAGCGGATCTTGAGCGGCGTGCCGGCGGGAAGCGGATCGGTGATCTGCACCACGAAGCTCACGGCGCCGATCTCGGACGTTCCGAGGTAGCACTCGAACAGGTCCATGGACTGTCCGTCGCCCAGGTTCGCCGCGTTCACGGTGTTGAACGAGAGCCCGATGCTCTTCACGTGTTCGTAGATGTAGTTGCCGGGACTGCCGTCCCAGTTGATGGCGCTCACGTCCCACGTGCTGAAGCCGACGACGTTGCGGTTGACGATCACGGCGTCGAGTTCATCCACCCGCCCGGACCACTGCAGGTAGGAGTCGAAGCCGTTGGTCGGCCCGGTGGAGGCCGTGTGCAGCCGCAGGTCGTAGTCATGCGACGTGTCCACGGGCCGCAGCGTGATCGCGTTCCACCAGCCGGTCGTCGTGAAGCGCAGGCCGTCGGAGTTGTAGCTGACGGGCGAGCCGTCCACGACCGAGCCCCATCCCGCGGTGCGCAGCGGCGGGGCGCCGCGCGTGGTGAGCGGGGCGTCGGTCACGTCGAGCGGCGACCACACCCACTGGCGCGCCCAGGCGTTGTCGCCTTCGTTGGTCTCGGCCACCTCCTCGAGCGCGTCATGCACGACCTCGAAGGTGTGCCGGCCGCCGCGGATGTTGAGCGGCCCGCCGTTGTTGTAGTAGTAGCCGCCGCCGTTGCCGATGGCGCCCCACGAGACCCACCAGTTCCACACGCCGTCCACGTAGGCGCGGGCCTGGAAGCCGACACCGGTGCTCTGCTCGCCGGTGTTGCGGCCGCTCATGTTCCAGAAGGTGCTCGACGAGTTGCCGGTCAGCGAAGCCGGCGCCGGCACGCTGCCGACGGTGCCGTCGGCCGCGGGTCGCGGCACCACCGGGTGGCTCCAGCCCGCGAACAGGTTGTAGGTCAGGTTGGCCGGCACCGGCAGTCGGATCGTGAAGGGCCCGAACGTGGCATAGCTCGAGCTCCAGCGGCCGGCACGGTCACGCGCGCGGATGTTGAAGTAGTAGGTGCCCGGCGCGAGCGCGCTGGTGGTGTACGAGGTGACGTTGCCGAGGTTCTCGACCGCGGCGGGGAACGACGGCGCCGCGGTGACCGAGATGCCGTAGCCGCCCACGCCCGAGACGTCGTCGGAGGCCCGGGTCCAGTAGAGGTCCACCGTCGGGTCGGCCGAGTTGCCCCCGACCGTGTGGCTCGAGGAGGCGAGACCCGTGACGCTCCCGGGAGGCAGCACGTCGAACTCGTAGCCGCAGTTCTTTGCCGTCTCCCAGAAGTTCTCCTTGTGGGCCGGATAGCGCGCCGCGAACTTGGTGAGGAAGTTGGCCGGCGTGGTGGGCCCGTCGAGGTCGGCCACGGTGAAGATCGTGGTCGCCGCCAGGTTCAGCCGGTCACGCCAGGGGTCGCCCGTGTTGTGGTCGTCGCTGGGCACGTCCTGGATGTCGTGCAACAGCGCCCCGAGGAAGTTCTCGGTGCGGTACGGATCGGCCGTCGAGCCGCACGAGCCGAGCGACTCGAGCATGTAGCGGCCATCGCCGATGTTGGCGCCCGCGTAGCCGTACACGGCCGGGAACGTGGAGGGGATCCACTCGCCCATCCAGTTGGGGAACCCCTCGGCCCAGGCGTCGTGGTCGGTCTCCTGGCACCAGACGCAATGGCCGCAGGACGGCGTGTCGCAGATGCCATTGCAGTAGTCCGGTGCGATGGCGATGCCGTAGTTGGCCACCCAGTGGTGGCCCTGCTCGTGGATGATGGTGCCTTCGATCCACTGTTCGCCCGAGCTGAAGTGGACGGCGCCGTTGTAGTAGGCGCCGCCCGTGCCCTCGGGCCAGAAGCAGTCCATGCTCGTCATGTCATAGCCGTTCCAGTAGTGCTGGCGCCAGCCGTGCGTGAGCGTGCTGAGCAGGTGCACGGCCGGGTGATCGCCCGGTGCGCCGGGCTCGAGCCAGCCGAAGTCGAGGTCGGTGCCGAGGTAGTCGTTCACCGTGCCCGTGGCCCAGCTGTAGGCGCCGGCGGCGAATGCCGTGCTCTTGACCACGTACTCGGTGTTCTCGGCGCGGAACTCGACGTAGATGTCGGGTTCGCTGTCGCAGAACACGGCGCAGGGGTTCCAGAAGAACGTGACGTCGTACCAGCCCTGGGCATCGGTTGCGACCTGCGCCAGCAGTTCGGAGCCCCACGGCGAGTCGTTGTCGTAGATGCGCACCGTGCAGCCGTCGGCGCCGATGAGTGCGCCGTCGTTGCGCCGGTAGAGCCAGCGTCCGCGCACGCGGATGTTGCGGGCGTTCACCTGCTGCACGGTGGATCGCTCGACCCCGCCTTCGCGGCGCCGGACCTCCTCTTCGGTGGGGGCGGCGGGCGCTGCGGCCGGCGCCACCGACACCAGCTCGGCCCCGGCCGGCTTGGCGAGCGGGTCCACGGTCTCGATGCGCGAGGTCGTGCCGGGCCGGCGCACGCGGTCCACCGCCTCCTGCGACAAGTCGAAGATCTTCTCGTAGGTGATGCCGCCCACGTCGTAGGAGATGACGAGCGGTTCGCCGTCGCGGGACGGCCGCCAGGTGAAGTCCACTTCGGCCGAACCGCCGGCCTCGGTGGTGGTGAGCAGGCCGCCGATCGAGCGCACGCTCGCGGGCTCGCCCTTGATGATGAGATTGCTCAGGGGCAGCGCGGCGCCGGTCTTGAACGTCAGCGTACCCGTGAAGTCCTGACCGCCCACCGACGAGCGCGGCTCACCCATGATGAACACGTTGACCGGCGGCCGGACGTCGGCGCCGGAGGGTCGTGCGGCCGACAGGCCGAGCACGACACCGCAGAGGACTGCGAGGAGTCTGCGCATGGCGGTCTCCTCAGCGTCCGGCCGGGGTCTGGGGTAGCGGGCGCTTCTCGGGCGCGATGCGGATCTGCGGCTTCAGGATCTCCTCGATCGAGGCCTCGATGCGGCGGGCGTCCTCGGTGCGGCCCTCCTTGTGCGCGTGACGCGCCTGGATGCGCAGCACCTCGATCTCGGTGTCGAACTTGAGCTTCTGCATCTCGGCCTGCAGCGAGGCGGCGGCCGCGGCGTCGGTCTTGGCGGCGGCGTACTGCTGGCGCTTGGCGGCGATCAGCACCTCGCGCGCCTCCATGTAGGCGAAGATCTCGGCCATCATCGGCGTGAGCGTGTGCGCCGGGCGGCGCGTGACGATCTCGCCCTTGGTCGCCTGGCCCTTGAGTGCCTCGGCCTCCTCGGCGTTCTCCGGGACGGCGGGCATCCGGGCCGCGGGCGGCGCCTCGCTGGCGGGCCCGGAGGCTTCGGGCGCCACCTTCTCGGCGGCGACGGCGGCGAGGGACAGCGACAGCGCGGCGAGGGCGCCGAGCGCCAGGGGCAGGGCTCGACGGATCAGGTGGTCATGGCGGCTCATGAGAGGACCTCCGTGGGATGGGAACGGGTGAAGGGAAGAGCGGACAGCGGGATTCGCCGGCGCCTCGAACGGCGCGGCTGACGGACGGACTTGACGCTTCCGGGCCGGGACACTCGCTCGATCGCCTCCGGCGAGAGGTCGAGCCACTTCTGCAGGCTCGCGCCACCGATGACGGCGTGCACCTCGAGCGGCCGCGCGGGATCGCCGGGCACGGCGCGGAACGACACGCGCAGCGGTGAGCCGGGCTCGAGACGGCGTGGCGCCGGCGAGCGGAAGCGCACGATGCGCCAGCCCTCACCCGCGAGCCGCAGCGAGTCGAGACGAACGGGCTGGCGCGCGCTCACCACCAACTTGCCGCAATAGGCGCGCCCGGCGCGCGCGGCTCGCGGCGGGCCCGCCAGCTGGAACTCGACCGGCGGTCGCACGTCGGCTCGCGCGGGACCCGCAGGGGCCCATCCGAGCATCACCAGCGCGAGGCTGGCGGCTCGCCTCGCTGTGGGGAGCGTGTGCAGCGCCATCGGACCACCTGTTGCCGAAAAGGGGGACTCGTTCGGCTTGCGGCTGAAGGGGGCCGGGCGGCGGCGCCCGGTGCCTTGCAAAGATAGGACACAGAACTCCGTGTCAAGTCACGGAAAATCTGGGTCGGGACCACCCCAACAGGTCAGGTGCGATGAGGAATCATGCGAGCTCACGGACGTTGTGGCTTGCAGCGCAGAGCGTTACGTGTTCATGGCCATGCCAGCCCGTGCTCACTCCGGCGATGGGGCCTCATAAAGGATGATGCCCATCCAGTGGAGGATGTCTCGCTTGCCCTCCCCCGTCTCGCTCGAACTGGCGACCATCGGATGCTCCGGCGACAGCCCGAGGTCGGCGGCGAGGGCGCGCACGGCGGCCATCCGCTTGGTGGGCGCCAGTTTGTCGGTCTTGGTCGCCACCAGGCAGAAGGGCAGTTGCTCGTCGCGGAGCCACTGCACCATCTCGCGGTCCTCGCGCGAGGGTTCGTGGCGCGAGTCCACCAGTTGGAGGATGGCCACGAGTTGATCCCGCGTGCGCAGGTACTCCTGCATCATGCGGCTCCACTGGTCACGCATCTTCGCCGGCGCCTTGGCGAACCCGTAGCCGGGCAGGTCCACGATGTGGAAGGCGTCGTTGACGCGGAAGTAGTTCAGCCGCTGCGTCTTGCCCGGCGTGCCCGACACCTTGACCAGGTTCTTGCGGGCGAACAGCGAGTTGAGCAGCGACGACTTGCCCACGTTGGAGCGCCCCGAGACGGCGATCTCCGGCACCGCGCCCTCGGGGCACTCCTTCGCGCTGCCGGCGCTCATCAGGAACTCCACCGACTCGATCCTCATGGTCTCACCCTCCGCACGCATGGTAGCCGCTTCGGGCGGCACGCGTGCGGGGGCCGGATCAGTCGTTCACTTCCGGCTCGGGCGGCAGCGGGTCGGCCTTGATCCGCTGCGTGTCGCGCAGGCGGTCGAGCGTCCGGTCGAGCAGGCGCGCCATCTTCTCGGCGGCGCCCTCGACGGCGAGGTCCACGTTCTCGGCGTGGTGCGTGACGGCCACCGGCGCCCTGCCCTCGAGGCGCACCTCGAGCGTGCAGCGCTTGTCGTCGGGGCCGCTCTTCTTGGCGTTCTCGTCGCCCAGGTGCACCTCGACCCGCGTGATCTGGCCGCCGAAGCGGCCGATCTCGCTCTCGATGGCGGCGGTCACCAGCGCCTCGATGCGGGCGTGGCCGGGGATGTGTCGGTCGGTGTTGAGGATGATCTTCATAACGGTCCCCTCGGAAGGAGGTCGGAGGAACTCGGAGCGATCCATGGGAAGGTAGCCGAATCCGTACGAGGCGTCTTCGCGGTCACCGCAGCATCGCGCGTCGGAATCGGACCTCTTCTCGTCTCGTCCCAACCTAGCCCAATCCCCCTTCCCGGGGAACCTGCCGCGCGCAGGACGCCGCGACCGGCCCGAGGCCGATCCGCCCGCTATACTGCGCGGCCATGTCCGACGCTCCCGATGCCCCGCTGCTGCGCCATGCGCCCGCCCGCGTGCACGGCCGCTATGTGGTGCGGCCCGCTCGCGCGGGGGCGCGCGCGGCGTGGCTGGTGGGGTTCCACGGACAGGGCGAGACCGCGATGGCGTTCATGGAGTCGCTCGCTCGCATCCCCCAGGGCGGCGCGTGGCTGCTCGCCTCGGTGCAGGGGCTCAACCGCCACTACACCCGCCGCGGGCAGGAGATCGTCGCGAGCTGGATGACGAGCGAGGACCGCGAGCTCGCCATCGCCGACAATGTGCACTGGGTGGACACGGTGTTCGAGCGGCTCGAGCAGGAGTTCGGGCCCCCTCGTGCCATCGTCGTGGCCGGCTTCTCGCAGGGCGTGGCCATGGCGCACCGCGTCGCACAGCTCGGACGGCGCCGGTGCGAGGGGCTGCTCACCACCGGCGGTGACGTGCCGCCCGAGTTCGTCACGGCCGCTCCGAGGCCCTGGCCCGTCGTGCTCGCCGCGACCGGCGCCGCCGACGCGTGGTACACGCCGCACCGGCTCGAGGCGGACGTGGCGGCGCTGCGCGCGCAGGGCGCCGACGCGCGTGCGTTCGTGTTCGAGGGCGGTCACGAATGGTCGCCCGCGTTCGCCGAGGCCGCGGGCGGCGTGCTGCGCGAGCTCGAGGGTGCGCTCGCGCCCTGAGGCGGCGGACCGTCCCTAGTCGGTCTCGGCGGCCGCCAGTCCCGTGACCGCGCGCCCGGTGCGGCGGCGGCGCACGCGCCACAGCCAATAGACGAGCGTCACCAGCACCGCCAGCACCGGCGTCGCCAGCAGCCACGGGATCCGGAGCGCGCGGGGCAGCTCGTCGGCCTGGCCGAAGAAGAACGACATCGCCGCGATGAGCAGCGCCACGCTCATGCGCCACAGGTGACGTCTCAGGCGCACGACGCCGCGCACCTCGCCCGCCCGCAGCAGGCGCAGGTCGCCCACGCCCGCCAGCACGCCGATCGAACCGAAGAGGAGGAACGGGAACGCGGGCATGCCCTGGCGCCTGTCCCCGAGCGCCATCGCCTCGAAGCCGAGCGCCAGGCTCACGAGGCCGACCGCCGCGGCCACCAGCATGCCGGCGGCCACGAGCCCCCGCCCGCCTCGCGCCGGAGGCCGCACCGTGGTGAGCCCGGTCACGACGAGATAGGCGGTGAGCACCGCCGCGGGCACGTTGATGGCGGGCTCGATGTCTCGCACGAGCGTCTCGAACAGTCCGCTCGCGGTCATCGCCAGCATCACCACCACGAACACGCGCCCGGCGCGCCGGTGGAGCGGGTCGCCCTTCGAGGCGTAGAGCGCCACGTAGCCCGCCACGAGGCTCATGCCGCCGGCGACGATGTGGAACACCACCATCGGAGTCATCTCGTGCCCCCCCTCCCGCGCTGGCCACCCGGCGCGGCCGCGCTCCGCGGCGTGCGCCCTCGATCACCGCGACCAGCTTCGTGGGCGGGCGGGCGGCCACGCCAGCGGCGTGCGACGAGTGGCGGCACGGGCCGACGGATCGCGGCGGGGCGCGGCGGACGGCGGGGCGAGGCGGATCCCGGGCCGCGTGTGCGCGGCCCCGGCGGTCACATGCCGCGGAACAGGTGCAGGTGGCTGCGGCTGACCGGCAGCACCTCGGTGCGGCCCTTCAGGTGCAGGTCGGCCGTGTCGTGGTCGGCCCGCGTGACGTGGCTGATCGCACGAAGGTTCACCACGACCGAGCGATGCACCTGCGCGAACTCGGACGGGTCGAGCTGGGCGATCAGCTCCTTGAGCGAGAGGCGCACCAGGGCCTCGGCCGGCGCGCCCGACTCGTCGCGCCAGGCGACGAGCGTGTACTTGGAGTCGGCGCGCAGGTAGTCGATGGCCTCGACGGCGATCAGCCGCACCGTGGGGCCCGCCTGCGCGCGGAGCCAGCGCAGGGGCGCCGGCGCGGCGCCGGACTGGAGCCGCGCGATCTGCTCGGCCAGCTGCCGCAGCGCCGACTCGGAGTCGGCGGCCGGCTGCGCCGAGCGCAGGCGTTCCTGCAGCCGCGCCACCGTCTCGGCGAGCCGCGCCTCCTCGACGGGTTTGACGAGGTAGTCGAGCGCGCCCTGCGCGAAGGCCTGCACGGCGTACTGGTCGTAGGCGGTGACGAACACCAGGTGCGACCGCCTGCCGATGCGCTGCGCCGCCTCGACGCCCGAGAGGCCCGGCATGTGCACATCGAGGAAGCACACGTCGGGGCCGAGCGCCTCGAACCGCTGCAGGGCCTCGCGCCCATTGCGCGCCTGCGCGACCACCTGCAGCTCGGGCCACACGCGCGCCAGCTGGCCGGCCAGCGCCTCCCGAAGCAGCGGCTCGTCGTCGGCGATCAGG
>CAZMQP010000012.1:0-7049 GCA_964568385.1 uncultured bacterium | reverse complement strand
GGCGAGCGCCTCTCATGCGCCGGGCTCCCTCGCCGGGATCTCCACCTCGGCGCACACGCCCTGTGGCTGCTGCGCGGTCACGCTGAGCCGCGCATCGCCCGCGAAGGCGAGGTCGAGCCGTTCGCGAAGCGCGGCGAGCCCGGTGCCGAGCCCCTCGCCCGAGTGCCCCAGCCCCACCCCCGTGTCGCTCACGCGCAGCACGCAGCGAGCCCCTCTCCGGTGCACGTGGATGTCGATGCGGCCGCCCGTCTCGCTCGGGTCGATGCCGTGACGGACCGCGTTCTCGACCAGCGTCAGCAGGGTCATGGGCGGGCAGTGGAGCCCGCGCGCCTCGGGGTCCACGTGAAGCGCGAACTGCAGCCGGTCGGGCATGCGCATGTGCATCAGCTCGAGATAGGCGCTCACGCGCTCGATCTCCTGCGCCAGCGTCGCGTCCGCGGACTCGAGCCGCGGCACCGCCGCGCGCAGATAGGCGATCAGGCTCCGCAGCACCGCCGGCGCCTGCGGCGAGCCGGCCTCGACCAGCGCCTGCACGTTGGCCAGCGTGTTGAACAGGAAGTGCGGCGCCACCTGCGCCTGCAGCAGCCGCATGCGAGCGTCCAGCGCCTGGCGCTCGAGCTGGCTGCGCTCGAGCTCGAACGCCAGCGCCTGGTGCCGCGCGAGGGCGTCCTTCTGGCGCACGAGGGCCGCGAGCGCCGCCCAGGGCGCCACCAGCAGTCCCACCCCCGTGAGCATCCCGAACCCGGAGGCGCGCGAGGCGTCCCGGAAGAAGGGCGGCGCGCCCTCGGGCGTCGAGCTGACGTAGATGGCGAGCGTGATGACCGGGATCGAGACGGCGACTCCCAGCACCTGCAGCACCCAGCGTGCGAGCGGGCGGGGCAGCCGCTTCGGCCAGCGCCCCAGCAGGGTGAAGACGAACTGGGCGAACAGTCCGATCGTGACGCAGCGCAGCAGCAGCCCCGCGAGGCTGGACGTCCAGCCGAAGCTGATGAGCAGGCCCAGTCCGAGCGAGAGGAGCACCGTGAAGCGCACGCGCCGCCAGGCGGCGCCGAGCGGCGCGCGGCGGGTGACGGCGGGGATCGGGCTGGCGGTCATGGCGCGAGGATAGAACATGCGGGCGCCCGGCCGCGCCCGGCGGCCGGACCGGTGCGCCGGCCCCGGCCGCGGCGATCCGCGGCCTTGATGCTATCCTCGCGCGCGTTCATTCCGGAGGATCCCCCATGGACGACCTGCCCCTCGAACTCGCGGAATCGATCGCCGACCGATACCGCCTCGTGCGCACGCTGGGTGCGGGCGGCATGGCCGTGGTGGTGCTGGCGGAGGACCTGCGCCACGGTCGCGAGGTGGCCATCAAGGTGATGCGGCGCGAACTCACCCGGACCGTGGGCACCGAGCGGTTCCTGCGCGAGATCCGGCTGCTGGCGCGGCTGCAGCACCCCCACATCCTCGGCCTGGTGGACTCCGGCGAGGCGGGCGGCGCCCTCTACTACGTGATGCCCTACCTGCCCGGTGGCTCGCTGCGCGAGCGGCTCGAGCGCGAGCGCGAGCTGCCGGTCGCCGATGCGATCGCCGTGCTGCGCGAGGTCGCCGGCGCGCTCGAGCACGCGCACGCCGAGGGCATCGTGCACCGCGATATCAAGCCCGAGAACGTGCTGTTCTCCGCCGGCCACGCGCAGGTGGCCGACTTCGGCATCGCGCGGATCGTGGGCGGTGACGCCGCCGCGACACTGCTCACCACCGCCGGCGTCACTCTGGGTACGCCCCAGTACATGGCGCCCGAGCAGGCCGCCGGCGACCCGAGGACCGATCATCGCGCCGACCTCTACGCCTTCGGCGTCCTCGCCTACGAGCTGCTGGCCGGCCAGCCGCCCTTCGTGGCGAGCGGGGCCGCGCAGGTGATGGCCCTGCACATGCACCAGGAGCCCGTCGCGCTCTCGAGGCACCGGCCCTCGGTGCCCGCCACGCTCGAGCAGGTGGTCATGCGCTGTCTCGCCAAGCGCCCCGCCGACCGCTGGCAGAGCGCGGGCGAGCTTCGCGCCGCGCTCGAACGCGCGCTGGACGCGGACGGCGGCGGCGCCGCAGGTCCGCAGAGCCCCGGCACGGTGGCCGCCCGGATGCCGATCACCGAGGCCATCGCGCGGCGGATCGAGCGTGCGAACTTCGATCCCCGGATGATCGGCGACTCGCTCGAGTACCTCGACAACCAGACCGAGAGCGACGTGCTGGTGATGCTGCTCCACGCCGCGTGGCTCGGCGGCTCCGACTTCGAGCCGCACCTGCGGACGCTCCCCTACCGGTGCATCGCGCCGACGCTGTTCGGCTTCGGAGAGGACGCGCGACACCGCCACCCGCTCTCGCTGCGCGACCACACCATGCTGATGGGCGAGTTGCTGCGGCTGAAGACCGCGGAGTGCAACCCCGCTCGGGTGGTGGTCGTGGGCTTCTCGGCCTCCGGCGACCTCGTGCTGCGGCTCGCCGCGGGCCTGCCGGAGGGCGCCCGGCTGGATGCGGTGCTCGCGCTCGGCTGCAACCAGGGCATCGAGACCTGCTTCGTGAGCCGGGTGCTCGCGGGGCTCGACAGCAACGACCCGGCGAAGCTGCTGGCCGCGATGCGCAGCATCAGCGACACGGCGTCGAGCCTGGATGACTGGATGCTCCTCAACGGCTACCTCACGCGCATCATGACGCGCTTCCGCGCTGATGTGTCCCCCCTCCGGGCGCTCGCCCTGGATTTCGTCCGGCCGTTCCATGACGACGATCGCGGCGCCTTCGCGGCGATGTACCACGAGGCGGCCCGGCGCGTGCGTCACGTGCGATGCGTGTTCGAGGACTCCGAGGTCTGCAACCGGCTCCTCAAGCACACCCTGATGGACCACATGGACCGCGGCGTGCTCGGCGAGCACCATCGTGATGGCGCGCTCCTGATCGAGCCGACCCCGAGCCACTTCGAGCTGATCCAGCCGCAGCGCGTGGCGGCGCACCTGGAGGCGATGGTCGAGGCAGTGCGGAGCGCGGCGGGCTAGGCCCACCGGCGCGGCGCCGCCCCGTCCGCCTCCCCCGGCGCCGCCGGCCGCCGCCTCTCTCCCGGCCCCGTGAGGAAGTGCCGCCCCACGTGGCGCCAAGGGATGGCGATCAGCATGAGGGCCACGCCGGCACCGCAGGCGAAGACGGACTCCCGGGTACCGGCGTCCATCTGCCCCGCCCGCGCCAGCGGCAGGGCGATGGCCGCCAGCCAGATCGACTTCCAGACGAACTCGAAGAGGAGCAGCGGCAGCATGCGCACCGGATGCCGGAGCCCGAGCACGGCCAGCACCGACACGCCGCCGAGCAGCGCCCAGGTGTCGCCGTGGAGCCGCGCGGCCTCGTACGAGTGGGTGAGCAGCCGCGGCCAGATGAAGAGCGCGAGTCCGGCGGCGATGAGCAGGTAGGTGGCGCGCAGCAGGACCAACCGGAATCCGGACAACTCTTGCATGGCGGCGACTCCCCGGGTCTCGGCCGCGACGGGATGTGCGGGCCGCGAGGCGGAGTCTAGGAGGCGCCGCTCGCGGTGCCAGGGAGCATGCGACCAGCGGCGCGCACAGCCGATGGAGCGCGCCGACGGGCGACGGACGGCGTCAGCGCCGAAGCAGCGCCGTCCAGTCCATGACCACGCGCACCGAGCGCTCGCGCGCGCCCGGCACCGGGGCGGCCAGCAGGAAGCGCTGACCGTCGGGCGTGAAATCGCCCTCGGTGCCCGACTCGAAAGCGCGGGGCTGGAACAGCTCGCGCGACGCCGTCGGCTCGAGCCGGCCGTCTCGCTCGATCAGTGTGGCGCTCATCAGCATCGACGTGCGCGTGGAGACGTAGCAGAGCTCGTCGCTGCCCGGCATCCACCACATCTGCCGTGCGCCGCCAGTGGAGATCCGGACGCGATGGGCGAACGAGGGGAATGCGGCCACATACGTCTCGGCGATGTCGTCCTGATCGGATACGTACGCGATCCAGCGGCCGTCGGGCGAGACCCGGGATGTGAACTCGTTGGCCCGGGACACCGAGAGCGGCTGCAGCGGGGCGTCCGGCTCGAGCGCGCGCAGCCACACGTCGTTCTTGGTGTCGGGCCTGAAGAGGTGCAGCACGATCCCCTGCCGGGTCCAGGCGCCCACGAGCTTGAAGCTCGCGTCGGAGGTCGGCAGCAGCGTGGGAGCGGCCGCACCGCTCGGATCGGCGATCATGATCTCCTCTCGCCCGGCGCCGGTCCTCGTGTAGGCGATGCGCTTGCCATCCGGCGACCAGCTCGGGAAGAGCAGTGGCGTCTCGGACTCCACGAGCCGGCTCGCCACTTCGCGGCCGAGGTCCGCCAGCCACAGGTCCGGACCCGAGAGCACCAGCGCCTGGCGTCCGTCGGGCGAGATCGCCGGCTGCCTCCAGTCGCGGCGGGGCAGGTCGAGCACGCGCAGCAGCCGCCCCGAGCGGTCGTACCATTCGAGCTGCCGGGCGACCGGCGGGGACTCGAGGTAGACGAGGCGTCCATCGGGCGAGGCGGTGGCGACCGGCTCGGCGTCGATGTCGGTGGGCTGTGGCGCCACGCCGATCACGACGGCATCCCCCTCGAGCTGGCGCCGCGCGGCATCGAAGCGCTGCGCCAGCAGTTGGCGATTGCGCGTGAACAGCAGATAGCCGGGCTCGGCGTACGTGGCGGCGGTCTGCGAGTGGAGCAGGAACCGGTGCTGCCTTGAACCCAATTCGCCGACATGGACCGCATAGCCCTCGGGTCCGGGCGGCAGCACGGTGAACAGGAAGTGCCGCCCATCGGGCAGGAAGTACGGGAATCGGTGGCCCGTCTCGTTGCGAGTGGAATCGAGCCAGGTGGCCTGCGTCAGCGTGCCCCCCGAGGCGGACACGCGCATGAGTGGGCCATCACCGGCCGGTGCGAGCAGGATGTCGCCGCGGCGGCTCCACGTGCCGCCGCGGGGGCTGCTGGCGGCGCAGAGCACGGTGACCGGCCCGCCCGCGATCGGGACCGTGCGGACCTCGCCCTCGCGCTGGTCGCACACCGCGATCGTGCGGCTGTCGGGCGACCAGAAGAGCGCGGTGGCGCCCCTTCCCTCGATCAGCGGCCGCGCATCGGGTTGGTCGAGCGATCTCACCCAGATGCTCTGGACGCCGAGCGAATCCTGCGCCGGGAACACCACGTGCCGGCCATCGGGTGAGATCTGCGTGAGGGTGCTGCGCGGACCGATGCTGGCGTGCTCGGGAGCGACGATCGTGAGCTGCACCGCCGAGCCCGGCGCGCGGCGCGCTTGGATCAGCGCGAACGCCACCGCCGCCATGGCCACGAGCGACGCTGCGCCCGCCACGACCCATGGCATGCGCGAGCCGCGGGCGGTGCGAGTCGCCGCCGGCGCGCCCGGCGCCGAGGCGACCGAGTCGGTGCTCGACTCCATGAGCCCCTGCAGCTGCAGCTTGAGGTCATGCGCCGTCTGCGCGCGCTCCTCGGGGTCCTTGGTGAGGCAGGTGCGGACCAGGCGGTCGAGGCCCGCGGGTGCGAGCGGAGCGACCTGCGAGATGGGCGCCGGCTCGCTGCCCATGATCGAGGTGATGAGGCTCGCCTGGCTGCGGCCCTCGAACGCGCGGCGGCCGGTGGCCATCTCGTAGAGCACGCAGCCGAGCGCCCACAGGTCGCTGCGGGTGTCGGCCTCGCGGCCCTCGAGCTGTTCGGGCGACATGTACTGGAAAGTGCCGATCAGCGTGCCCTCGACCGTCAGGGGCTGCGCGATGGTGGGCGACTGCGTCAGCGCCGCCATCGAGACGCCGCTGCCGGGTGCGCTCGCGAGCCCGGTGGCGCGCGCCAGGCCGAAGTCCATGAGCTTGGCGCCGCGCCTGGTGAGCATGACGTTGCCGGGCTTCAAGTCCCGGTGCACCACGCCCTCGCGGTGGGCGCGGTCGAGCGCGTCGGCGATCTGGGCCCCGAGCTTGAGGACTTCGGCCCCGGGGAGCGCGCCGCGCGCGAGCCGCTCGGCCAGCGTCTCGCCCTCGACCAGTTCCATCACGAGGAAGTCGGTCTCCCCTTCGCGCCCGACGTCGAAGAGGGTGCAGATGTGCGGGTGGTTCAGGTTCGAGACCGTCCTGGCCTCGCGCTCGAGCCGGGCGCGCAACTCGCTCTGCGCCGAGAGGTGCTGCGGCAGCACCTTGATGGCGACGTCGCGCCCGAGGCGCGTGTCGCGGGCGCGGTACACCTCACCCATGCCGCCCGCACCGAGCGGCGAGACGATCTCGTACGGGCCGAGGGTGGTGCCGGGGGTCATGGGCATCGCGGCAGCCTAGTGCATCTGCGGTCCGGAGTCCCGGGGGCGGGCGCCGGCGGCGCGTCGCCCCCCGCCGTCCGGCCGGGGGCTCACCCCTGCCTACCGCATCCGCACGATCCGGCTGGTCCTGCTCACTCCGGCGGCCGTGACTTCGTAGAACAGCCGGCCGCTCAGCCGCGACGAACGGCGGGTCGGCGGTCACGTCGGTTCCGACTGGCGTGGAGCCAGTCGCGAGCCGGGCACGCCCGGCTGGAGATCCGTGACCTCGCCGACGCGAGCGGCTCGCGCGTGCAGGCGGGACTCCACTTCGTGCGTCTGGCGGTGCCCGGTCAGGGGGCGGGCGTGGCCCGCATGACCGTGCTGAGGTGAGCGGGGCGCCGATTCGTGGCGGCTGCGAACGTGGGCGAACCTTGCAAGCGGATTGTACGAATGGACGCTGAGGGGATCCGCTGAGCCGGGACGGCCCGTTTCTGCCGCATTGATCGCGCAGAAGCCCGCGGCACGCATCTTGCGCTCCGTAGGTCTGGTTCGCATGTGGGCAAGCGCTCAGCGAGGGCGTCCGCTCTGGCCCGACCGAGGTGACGCCCGCACGCGGCCACGATGCGGCGGCCTCAGCTCGGCCACCGTTCCCGCTCCTCGGCGGTGCCACCTCCAGCAGGAGTGACCATGTCGAACGAGAACAGCAGCAGCAACAGCAGCGTCGGGATCGTCGCGATCCTGGCCATCCTGATCCTGGTCGCCGGCGGCGTCTGGTTCTTCTACGGC
>CAZMQP010000011.1:13766-19725 GCA_964568385.1 uncultured bacterium | reverse complement strand
GAGCACCCGCGGCGGGCGGGGCGGCGGCGCTGTCGGCGAGCACCGCCAGGGAGTCGGCGGCCATCGGGGGCTGGTTGGCCAGCTCGCGCTGGCGGCCGATCTCGAATCCGACGAACAACAGCAGGATCACGAACATCGCGATCAGAGTGCGACGATCCATGTCAGGGCACCGGGTCGTAGCCCGCCGAACCGAACGGGTGGCAGCGCCCGAGACGGCGCAGTGCGAGCAGGATGCCGCGCAATGTGCCGTAGCGCGCAATCGCCTCGCACGCGTACTCGGAGCAGGTGGGCAGATGGCGGCAGGAACCGCGCATCGAAGTCGGCATCAGGCGCTGATACGCCCGGATCAGGAGAACCGCGAGTCGGCGCATGAGGTCAGTCGACCGCGGGAACCAGCGCACCCGCGAGGGCGAGCAGGTTCTCGACTTCGGAAGCCAGCATCTGATGGGGGGCGCTGAGCGTCGCGCGCGATGCGATGAACACGAGTAGGTATCCCTGGTGCGGCATCCGCGGCCACCGCCGCCGCACGATCTCTCGCAGGCGACGCTTGGCGCGATTACGCTGCACCGCGCCTCCCACTCCCTTCTTGCTGGCGATGAAACCCACTCGCGTGGGCTCCCCGGCCGCGGGAAGCGAGATGAGGAGGCAGTACTTGCCTCGATGAGCGCGGCCCCCGAGGCGGGCCGCCGAGTAGTCGCGGCCGCTCGTCATGCGATGAGCAGGCGCCAGACGTTCGGGATGCTGGCGGACCATGGGAGTGCGCTCTGCGAGGCGATGCGCCGAGGCGCGGACGAGGCAGGCGGATCGAGGACCGGCCGCACCATCCAGCCGGTGCCCCGGGGGCGCCGCGCGGACGGTGACGGGAGGCTCGGTCAGGACGAGACGGTCAGACGCTGGCGACCGCGCGCGCGACGCGCGGCGAGCACCTTGCGGCCGCCCTTGGTCTTCATGCGCGAACGGAATCCGTGCACCTTCTTGCGGCGACGGTTCCTGGGCTGGTAAGTGCGCTTCATGACAGCAGGTGGCTCCGTTTCAGGTGAGGTCGGATGACTGCCGGAGAACGAGGCAGGCTAAGGGAGCCGGCGAGGAAGCGTCAAGCTCGGCCCGCCCTCGGGGCGGCCGACGGGCGCCCGAGGGTCCGGGGAACCGGACCCCTCCTTAAGAGTGACCGGCCACACGGTGCTCAATCGGGTCCCCCCGGCGGCCGATACCCTCCCGGAACCCCTTCGAGCGGGCCGCCCGGAACGGGCGCCCCCCGGCGGGCGCCCACCACCCGTGCTCCGGGAGACGGAACCTCGCATGAGCATGCCCCCCTCCGGCCGCCGCCACCGCTCGGGACTGAGCCCGGTCGCGCTGGCCACCGCCGACTGGCTCGAGCAGATGGAACGGCTCCTGCAGTCGGCGCGGCGGCACGGGCCCTATGCGCCGCACGTGCGCCAGGGCCGCGAGCGCGCCACGGTGGACGGGCTCGACCTGGTGCGCGAGCACGGCACCATCGCCCTGACCTGCCTGCCGCTCGAGATCCGGGTGGACCGTGAGTCGGTGATGCGCGCCGAGGGCGACGAGGCGGGCCATCCGACGCGCGGGCCCATCGAGCGCCAGCTGCCGCACCTCCTGCACCAGCAGGGCGTGCGCGCCCTGACGCTCATCGAGGGCCTGACGCGCGAGCAGATGCTGGCGCTGGTGCAGATCCTCGTCGAGGCCTCGACCGCGCACGACCCCGGCGACGACATCGTGACCCGGCTGTGGCGGGCCGGGCTACAGCACGTGCGGGTGCGCTCGGCGGCGACCTCGCCGCTGGTGGACGACCGCGCCGACGGCGCCGGCGCCGCGCCGGTGCGCGTGCAGGGACCCGACTTCATCGACCCGACGCCCTTCGCCCGCGTGCTGTCCGGGGATGCCTTCCAGCGCCCGGCCCCGGCGCCGCCGCCGGCCGGGTTCGCGACCATGCCGCCCGTGGACCCCGCCCTCCGGACCGACGCCGTGAGGCCGCTGGGCGCGGACCACGTGACGGCACGCGAGGCGCCGGAGGCGCACGCCCCCGAACCGACGGAGGCTGCCGACACGCACTTCGACGACTGGCTCATCCCGGCGCAGGAGGCGAGCGCGGGAGCGATCTGGCAGCAGCTCGTCTTCGACGAGGACCGCCACCTGGCGGAGTTCCACGAGCGCTGGAAGCGGGAGTCCGCCCCGAGCCACGCGCAGCAGGTGCGCGACTTCGTGGACGAGGTGCGCAGCGCCGACTCCAGCGAGGACATGCGCGACGCCGTGCTCACCTCGCTCGTCAGCTGGGTGGCCAACGCGGTGCAGCACTGCGACTGGTCGGAGGCGCGCCAGGCGCTCGACGCCGTGCGCACCCTGGACCCCGACGGCACGCGCACCGCCGAACCGCTCGCGCAGTCCCTCGCGGGCCTCGACCGCGACGTCGTCGCCGAGCGTCTCGATGCGGCCACGCCCGAGGAGCAGGCGCGCTTCTTCGCGCTCGCGGTGGCCATCGGCCGCCCCATGCTCGACCTGCTGATCCACGTGCTGGCGCAGGCCGGGCGCGCGCGGCTGCGCGCCGCCGCCACGACCGCCCTCGCCTACACGTGCGGCGACTCGCCCGAGGCGCTGCGCCCCTATCTGCACGACTCGCGCTGGCATGTGGTGCGCAACGTCGTGTTCGCGCTCGGCCAGATCGGCGGCGCCGCGGTCACCCCGATGCTGGTCACCGCCTCGCGTCACCTCGACACGCGCGTCCGCCGCGCGGTCGTGCAGGCGCTCGGCCAGGTGCCGGCGGCCCAGCGCACGCCCCTGCTGCTGCAGCAGCTCGACACGCCCGACCCGACCCTGCTGCACCACGCGCTGCAGCTGATGACGCGCGAGCCCGATGCCCGCGCCGCCGCCGCGCTCATCGACCGCATCGCCGCGCCGGACTTCGAGAGCCTGTCCGAGGAGCGCAAGCTGGCGCTGCTCCAGACCCTGTCCGACGTCGCCGACGACGACGCCGTGCCCGCGCTCGAACAGCTCCTGCACCGCGGCGGCTGGTTCGCTCGCAAGAGCCCCGAACGCACGGCGGCCGCGCGCACGCTCGCCCGCATCGGCAGTCCCCTGGCGCTGGCTGTGCTGCAGGCGGGGATCGGCGCGCGCGCCGAGTCCGTCCGCCTCGCGTGCGCCGACGCGCTCGACCACGTGAGGACCGCATCATGAGCGAGCACCTCGATCCCACGGGCGACCACGGGCTGGCGATGGCGCAGCGGTTCGTGCAGATGATGCGCACGACCCGCACCTACGCCATCGGCAACCAGGTGCTGACGCGGCACCTCACCGAGTGGCTCGAGAGCCTCGCGCCGATGCTCGAGGCCGAGGGCCAGGTGCAGATGGCCGTGCGCGCCGGCGACGTGTTCGTGAACGGACGCCGCCTGCCGCTGCGCGAGAAGTCGCTGCGCATGCTCGACTCGATCGCCGACGAGATGGCGATGCGCCGCATCCACGGGCTCACGTTCCGGTCCGGCCTCACCGTCGCCGAACTCGAGGCGTTCATGCGCTTCTTCACCGTCAGCGAGCGCTACAAGGACGCCGAACTGGCCGCGCAGTGCGGCGGCAGCGACATCCCGCACGTGGACGTGCTGCTCGGCACCGAGCACCTCGCCCTCGGGGCGGCCGAGGGCGAGGCGTCCGCCGCCGGATCGCCGGCTCCGGATGAGAACGCCCCGTTCGGCCCCGCGCTCATCGCCTACGAGATGGCGCTGGCCGGAGCCGAGCAGCTGTTCGCCCGCGGCGCGCTCGAGCGCGGCGTCGAGATGCGCTGGGTGCAGCGGCTGGTGCAGCCGCTCGCCGAGACCATCGGCACCGCCGAACCCGTGACACTGGCGCTCGTGGACATCGGTCACGAGGACAGCGGCGGCACGCACGCCGTGCACGTCACCATCGCAGCGCTGGCGATCGGGCACGCACTCGGCCTGACGCGCGCCGAGCTGTCCGATCTGGGCGCCGCCGCGCTGCTGCACGACTCCGGCCAGCCCGAGATCGTGCGCGTGCTGGGCGCGCAGATGGACGAGTGGAGTCCGGCCGACTGGAAGGACGCGAAGCAGCACACGCTGCTCGGCGTTCGGCGCCTCGCCGTCGCCACGCCGCTCGGCCCGACGTCGCTGCGCGCCATGCGGACGGCCATGCAGCACCATGCCGAGGACGCCTCGCAGGCCACGCTGTTCGCGCAGATCGTCAGCTGCGCCGACGCCTTCGTCAGCGTGCTCGCGCACCGCGCGATGCCGGGCTCGACGCTGACCCCGCACGAGGCGCTGGGCCGCGTGCTCGCCGGCTACGGCGAGCGCTGGCACCCCGCCGTGCGCATCGCGCTCGTGCGCGGCATCGGGCTGCACCCGCCGGGCCAGGTCGTGCGACTCGACGATGGCTCGCTCGCCCGCACCATCGCCCCCACGCACGACCCCGAGCGGCCGATCATCGAGCGGCTCACGGGTCCCGGCGGCGCGGCCCTCGAAGGCGTGCCCCAGCGCGTCGAGGTCGTGGCTCCCGACCGGCGCATCGAGACGTCGCTGCCGCTGTCGCAGTGGCCCGGCTGGGACGCCGGTGAGGGTGCGGCCGCGGCCTGAGACTCGCGCCGTCCGGCCGGCGCGCCCCCGCACCGGGGATCAGCGGCCGAGCCGGGCCCCGTTGCGCTCGATCACGTCGTGCAGTTCGTGCTCACTGCTGTCCAGGATGCGGTCGCTGTAGGCCGCCTGGTCGGGGAAGCAGAAGCGGCGCTCGCCCTCGGACACCTCCGCGGCCGTGTGGTCGAACGTCGAGCCGACGCGCACCCGGCCCTCCATGACGCACACGCAGGTGCCCTGCTCGAAGCGCATCACCGCGAACGACGTCCCCAGCACCTCGACGCGCGCCTCGGCGGTGCTCACCGCCAGTTGCGCGCCGCGGAACGCCGGGCCGGTGGAGACGAACACGTCGCCCGCCTCGATGAGGATCTCGCTGCGACGCCCCAGCCAGCGGTTGGGGGAGGCGGACAGGCGCACGTCGCTGCCGGCGGCGAGGCGCACGGCCATGTGGCCGGGGGCCACGAGGTCGAGCGTCACGCCCTCGGGCAGCTGCAGGCGGCCGCCGCGGGCCGCGAGCCGGCCGATGACCTCGGCCGCCTGCGCCGGCACGGCCTGACCGTCCACGCGCACCACGCCCTCACCGCTCGCCGCCGTCACCTCCCAGGCGGGACCCCGGTTGGCGAGGCCGACGACGAACGCCAGCGCCGCCGCGGCGGCGAGCGACGCCCACACCGCCGGGCGCAGCGGCCATGGGCCGATGAGCACGCGGCGGGCGGCCGTCTCCGGCGGCGCCAGCGGCGCCACCACGGCGTCCTCCGGCTCCGACTCGGCGAGCGAAGACTGCAGCGTGCCGGCGAGGAAACCCTCGCGCAGGCGGGCGCGGAACGCCGCACTCGCCGGCTCGGAAGGTCCCGCCAGCGACCGCACGGCGTCGCGTGCCGCGGTCTCGGCCGCGCCGAGTTCGAGATCGTCGGGCGCCGGGTTCACAGGCCCCTCGCCTTGAGCCGTTCGGCGAGCGCGCTGAGCGCCCTCGAGTAGCGCTTGCGCGCCGCCGCATGCTCGATGCCGGTGCGGTCGGCCACCTCCTGGTGGCTGAGGCCCTCGTACTCGTGCAGCACGATGGCCAGCCGGTGCGACTCCGACAGCTCGAGCAGCGCCTCGCGCACCATCTGCGCGCGCTCCGCGGTCTCGAGGGCGCGCGCGGGCTCCTCGGTCGGGGAGGCGAGCGAGTTGGCGACCACCGGGTCGTCCTCGACCGAGCGTCCGCGCTGGCGCATGCGGTAGGCGCCCGAGCGCCACAGGTCGCGGCAGACGTTGGTCGCGATGGTCATGAGCCAGGGCGCCGGGTCGCGCGAGGGATCGATGGAGTGCGCTGCACGATGCACCTTGAAGAAGACCTCCGAAGTGGCGTCCTCGGCCAGGGTCCGGTC
>CAZMQP010000011.1:0-13756 GCA_964568385.1 uncultured bacterium | reverse complement strand
TGACGGTGATCGCCGAGCAGACGGTGGACGAGACCGAACACCGAACCGAAGTAGGCGTCGAAGAGCATTCCCAGCGCCTCGGGATCGCGGTCGCGCACGCGTTGGAGCGTGGCGGGGTCGAGTCGCCGCTCGTCGGCCGCATGGGGGCTCCTCACACCAGCTTCTACGGAGGAGCGGGCGGAATGTGCCGTGGCTTCGGGCTCGGTCACGGGGCTCCCCGAGGTGACGGAGGCGAGGGCAGACGCTGCGGCGGGCGCCTGCGGGTGTCCGTGCACTATGGCACAACCCGAACGGCCGAAGGAAGATGCGGCCGTGGCGGCCCGCCGTGGCTCAGGCGGCGGCGCGGCTCTCGGCGCCGGACTCGGCCGCCTCGGGGATGGGGAGCCTCACCCAGAACGTGCTGCCCAGCCCCGGCCGGCTGTCCACGCCGACATGGCCGCCGTGGAGCTCGCTGATGCGCTTGACCAGGTGCAGCCCGATCCCGACGCCCATGCGGCCCTCGCCCTCGGGCGCGGCCGCCTGTCCGAACAGCTCGAAGATGTGGGTGGCCATCTCGGGCGCCACCCCGGGACCGTCGTCCCTCACCTCGAGCCGCACGTAGCGGTCGTCCACGCGGGCCGACACGCGCACCGTGCCGCCCCTGGGACTGAACTTGATCGCGTTCACCAGCAGGTTCACCACGACCTGGCGGATCTTGACCTCGTCCAGCCCCAGCGCGGGCAGCTCGCCCCCGGCCGCCGACTCCAGCTCGACGCCGTACTTGCGCGCCAGCGAGCGGGAGGTCTCCACCGCGGCCGACACCACCTCGCGCAGATCCGTCGCGCGCAGCTTGAGCGCCAGCTTGCCACTCTCCATGCGGGACAGGTCGAGGATGTCCTCGATGAGGCTCATCAGGCGCTGCGCCTCGGTGCGCAACCGGCCGACGAAGTCGCGCGCCTGTTCGCGCGACAGGCGGCTGTCGTGATCGTCGAGGATCTCGGCATAGGCGATGACACTGGTGAGCGGCGTCTTCAGCTCGTGGCTCGCGGTGGAGAGGAACACGTCCTTGATGCGGTTGAGGTCCGAGAGCTTCTCGTTGTCCGCCTCGAGCTGGCGCGTGCGGTCGTCCAGCCGCTCCATCATCTCGGCGCGGTCGATCACGGCGGCCACGTGCTCGCCGAACATCCGCAGCCCCTCGAGATGCGACTCGCTGAAGGGCTCGGGGTTGTTGATGCGATTCACGTTGAGCACGCCGACGACGCGGTCGCCGAGCGACAGCGGCAGCGACAGCGACGACGTGATGCGGCGGTTCGACTTGTAGTGCGCCGCGAAGTCGCCGCCTTCGAGCTTCTCGCCCAGCATGACGGCCTGGCGGCGCTGCGCCACCCAGCCGGCGATGCCCTCGCCCGGCTTGCGCCGCGCGCCCTTGGAGAACTCGGCCTCGAGCCCGTAGGAGGCGCGCGTCACCAGCTCACCCGTCTCGCCGTCCACGATCATGATGCTGGCCTGCTGCGCGTTGTGCGTGCTGACGACGCGGCGGACGATGATCTCGAGCATCACGTCGAGCCGGAACTGCAGCTGCAGGGTGGTCGAGACCTGGAACAGTTCGGACAGTTCGAGCAGCCGTGTCGCCGAGTCGTGACGCTCGCGCTCCTCGCGGTGCAGCGCGTCGCGCATCGCGTCGATCTCGCGCTGCTTGGTGATCGTGTAGAGCACGAACACCGACACGAGCCCGAACACCGCGACGGCCGCGAGGACGGGATCGCGCAGCCAGGGCGCCGCATCCTCCTGCCCGAGCAGGTTGAGCAGCGGCGCGTAGAGCGCCGGCACCGTGGCCGCGAGCGCGAGCAGCAGCGTGAACGTGACGCCCCAGAGCAGCCACCCGGCACGACGCAGGGCGCGGGCGCGGGGATCGTCGTGCAGCGTGGTCAGCGAACGCGGGTGCGTCATTCGGGTCTCCGGGGGGCGGCCGGGGCACGGTTCGTCCCCCCCCGGTTATCGGCCGGGATGGGGGGCGGGGTTTAGCCTGCGCTCGCCTCCCTACACTGGGTCATCCGTGCGGCCGCATCCGTCCGCGCGCTAGATTCCCCCCGCATGCGCCTCCCGCTCCCCATCCCCCGCTGGCTCGCCCCCGTCCTGCTCGTGGCGGGGGTGGTGGCGCTCTACGCCGGAGCGCTCACGGTCGGGTTCCTCAACGACGACCACCTGTTCCTCGAACAGGCGCGCCGGCAGTCACTTCTTGCATCGCTCACCCAGCCCGACGCGCTCGCCAACTACTTCCGGCCGCTGTCGCGCCCGGTGTGGTTCGAACTGCTCTCGCCGCTCTCGGGCGGCCGGCCGTTCGTGTTCCATGCCGCCAATCTGGCGCTGCTGCTCCTCGCGGGCGGGCTGGTGTTCGCATTGCTGCGCACACTCGCCGGGTCCGCAGGAGCCTGGGTGGGCACGCTCTACTTCCTGCTGTTGCCGCTGCAGCGCGTCAATGTGACCTGGATCTCGTGCAGCCAGGACCTGCTGGCGCTGGTCTTCGCGCTCGCCGCCTTCGCCCTCTTCCGAGCCGGTCGCGACCGCCTGGCCGTGCTGGCGTTCGCAGCGGCGGTGCTGAGCAAGGAGTCGGCGCTGCCCTTGCCGCTCCTGCTGCTCGTCTGGGCGAGGCGGGTCGAACTCCTGCCGCGGCGCGAGGCCCTTCGCCGCATCGCGCCCTTCCTGCTGCCGGTGGCGCTGTGGCTCGCGGGCACGCTGCTGGTGGTGCGCGGCGCGCCGCTGTCGGCGGCGGCCGCGGGGATCTCGCCCACGCATCTCGCCGCGGCGCTCGCGCACCTGTTGCAGGTGCTCACCGCGACCGAGTTCCCGAACCTGCTCGGCGCGGCGCTGCTCGCCTCGGTGCCCTCGATCGCGGCGCTCGCCCTGCTCGTCGCGGTGGCGTTCACGTGGTGCGAGCCGGATGAAGAGGAGTCGTCGCCCGGCATCCCGCCTCGCCGGGCGATCGGCTTCGCGCTCGGCTGGCTGGTGCTGTTCACGCTGCCCCTCGTGCCGGTCGCGCCGATCTGGTCGGGCTACTTCTACACGCTCGCGGCCGTCGGCGGCGCCATGCTGGTGGCACTCGCCGCGCGGCGCGCCTCGCGGCCGGCCATGGCGGTGCTCGCCGCGGCCATGCTGTGGCTGCACGCGGGATCGAGCGCGATCCCGGCGTTCGCGGTGACCGATGATCCGTGGAACCCCGGCTCGCGGCTCACGGCGCACTACTTCGAGCGTGGCGCCGCGCTGTCGCGCCAGCTCTCCGAGGCGCTGCGCCGCGAGGTGCCCGAGCCCGAGCCCGGCACGCGCTTCTTCTTCGCCACGCTGCCGCCGTGGGCCGGCTTCCAGATGGGCAGCGGCGCCGCGGTGCGAGGGCTCTACCGCGACGACACGCTCGAGTCGTGGTTCTACTCGCAGTTCTCCGACTCCACCGCGGGCGAGCATCCGAGCGTGTTCCTGTTCTGGAACGGGCTCGACTTCGAGCGGCTCTACTCGAAGGCCGCCGACCCGTTCTTCCAGGTGGGCACCGACCTGCTTCTGCTCGAGCGGCCGGCCGGGGCCATCCACGCCTTCCGCCGCGGCATCGCGGCCGGGGAGAGCCGCATCGACCACCTCTACTGGCTCGGCTGGGCCTACCTCTGGGAGGGCCAGCGCGGCGCCGCCGAACAGGCGTGGAGCGCCTGGGGCGCCCGCGACGATTCGGCGGCGCACGTCTTCGCGCTGCGCACCGCGCGCACCGCGCTCGAGGAGGGCGACACGCTGCGGGCGCGCCGGGCGCTGGTCGAGGCGGTGCGTTCGGGCATCGGACGCCCGGTCGCCCACGCCGAGTTGGGGGCGCTGATGGTGCCGGTCCACTCCAAGTACGCGCTGCTCGAGACGATGGTCGCCTCGCGGCTCGACCCCGACGACTGGCTGGCGCGGCTCGACCTCGCCAAGGGCCTCGCCGCCGCACGGCTCGACGACCTCGCGCGAACGCAGTTGAATGAGCTGCGCCGCCGTCACGCGGATCTCGCCGCCGACCGCGACGTGCTGCGGCTCGACTCGCTGCTCACCGCGCGCGCGCCCGGCCACGATCGCATCGTCCAGTTGCCGCGTCCCTGACGCGAGAGAGAGGCTCCCCATGCCCGGCCGAGTCGTCATCGAGACCTTCGACAGCCAGGTGCTGCGCGGCAATCCCGCCGGCGACCCGCAGGTGCGGCGCGTGCCCGTGTACCTGCCGCCCTCCTACGACGCAGAGCCCGCGCGCCGGTACCCGGTCATCGTGATGCTCACGGGGTTCACCGGGCGCGGCCGCATGCTGCTCAACGACAGCCCGTTCAGCCCCGCCCTCGACGAGCGCCTCGACGCCCTCATCGGCAGCGGCCGCATGCGCGAGTGCATCGTGGTGATGCCCGACTGCTACACGCGGTTCGGCGGCTCGCAGTACATGGACTCGACCGCCACCGGCCGCTACGAGACCCACCTCATCACCGAACTGCTGCCGCACCTCGACCGCACCTACCGCACGCTCGCCTCGCGCGAACACCGGGCGGTCGTGGGCAAGTCGTCGGGCGGGTACGGCGCGCTGCGGCTGGCCATGCGGCACCCGGGCGTGTTCGGCGCGCTGGGCTCGCACAGCGGCGACCTCTACTTCGAGTACTGCTACCGGCCCGAGCTGCCCAAGGCGTGCGACGTCATCCAGCGCGCGGGCGGTCCGCGCGCCTTCCTCGAGGGCTTCGAGCGCGCGCACCAGAAGAGCAAGGACCAGTTCGTCGGCTTCGAGATCCTCGGCATGGCGGCGTGCTACTCGCCCGATCCCGCCGCCGAGCTGGGCGTGGCGCTGCCGTTCGATCTGGCGACCGGCGCGTTCCGTGACGACGTGTGGCAGCGCTGGCTGCCGCACGACCCGCTCGCCATGCTCCCCGCACACGCCGACGCGCTGCGCTCCATGAAGCGCGTCTATCTCGACTGCGGCACGCGCGACGAGTATCACCTGCACCTGGGGCTGCGGCTGTTCGTGCGCGAGCTCGCGGCGCGGGGCATCGCGCACGAGCACCTCGAGTACGACGACGGCCACATGAACGTGTCCTACCGCTACGACGAGAGCCTGCCGCGACTGGCCGAGGCGATCTCGGCGTGACCGCTGGCCCGGGCCGCGTGCTGTCGATCGAGGGCCTCGTCCGGCGCTACGGGGCGTTCACGGCGGTGGACGGCGTCTCGCTCCACGTGGCGGCAGGCGAGATCGTCGGCTTCCTCGGGGCCAACGGCGCGGGCAAGACGACGACGCTGCGCTGCGCCACTGGATTGCTGCGGCCGCATGCCGGCCGCATCGAGGCCGCGCGGCGCGACCTCGCGCGCGAGCCGCGGCAGGCCAAGCGCGCCATCGGCTTCGTGCCCGACCGCCCGTACGTGCACGAGCGGCTCACGCATCGCGAGCATCTGTCGTTCGTGGCCGCGCTCTACGACGTGCCCGCCCGCGAGGCGGGCGAGCGCGGCGAGGCGCTGATCGCGCGGCTGTCGCTGGCCGAGCACGCCGACCAGCGGCTCGAGGAGGCCTCGCTCGGCATGCGCCAGAAGCTGGCGGTGGCGATGGCCCTGCTGCACGCGCCGCGCGTGCTGATGCTGGACGAGCCGCTCGTCGGGCTCGACCCGCCGGCCGCCCGGGCGCTCAAGGACCTGCTGCGCGAGCACGCCGCGGGCGGCGGCGGCGTGCTGGTCTCGACCCACCTGCTCGACGTGGCCGAGCGGCTGTGCGACCGCGTCGTGATCCTGAGGCGGGGCCGCGTCGCGGCCTCCGGCACCCTCGACGAACTCCGCGGCGGCCGCGCCGGCATCTCGCTCGAGGACCTGTTCCTCGAGCACCAGGACGGATCCGGGCCGCCATGAGGTGGGCCGGCGTGCTCGCCACCCAGGCCGCGCTCACGCGGGCGCAGCTCTGGTCGAGCGGCCGCGGCGGCACGCGCCTGCGCGGCGGCGCCGGCGGCGTGCTGCTCGGCCTGGTCCTCGTGTCCTTCCTCGGCTGGACGTTCGTGCGCTTCTTCGAGGCGCTCGCGGGCGCCGGCGTGCCGCAGCCGGTGGCGGAGCGCGTGTTCGCGTGGGTGGTCCAGGTGGCGCTCGCGGGCCTGCTCGTGCTCGACCTCCAGCTCGCCGTCACCCACCTGGTGGCGGGCCGGGACATCGAGCTGCTGCGGCGCGCGCCGCTCGCCACGCACCAGGTGCTGGGGGTGGCGCTGCTGCGCTCGCTTCCGCAGAGCAGCGGCATGCTGCTGGCGTTCGCGCTGCCCGCCTGGTTCGCGATGGCGCGCGCCTACCCGGCGCTGGCGCCGCAGGGCGTGTGGCTGGCGCCGGTGCTGGCGCTGCTGTGGGCGGTCGCGCTCGGCTCGGGCCTGGCGCTGGCGCTGGCGCTGCTGCGCGTGACGCCGGCCGCACGGCTCCGTGAGGCGCTCGGCCTGATCGCCACGCTCATCGTCACCGCCACGTGGCTCGCCAACTCGTTCCTGCTGCCGCGCCTCGACCGCGAGCGCGGGCTCGACGCCGTGCTCGCGGGGTCGCTGCTCACGCTGCCGCCGCCGCCGGCCTGGTCACCGGCCGCGTGGGTGGCGCCGGCCATGGCCGGAACGCCCGCGGCCCTCGCCGCGCTGGCCGCCGCCGCGCTGGCCGCCGCGCTGCTCGCGTGGGGCGCCTCGCGCCTGTGGCTAGACGACGTGCAGTCGCGCGCCGCGGCGGGCACACGCCGCCGGGAGCGGCCCGGCCGCGTGACGCGCTCGCGCGGACTGCTGGCGGCGTTCCTGCGGCGGGACGCGGCGCTGCTGGCGCGCGACTGGACCATGGTCGCCGACATCGTGACGGCGGCGGTGCTGTGGCTGCTGCTGCCGCTCGTGCTCGCCCCGGCGCTCGAACTGCCGCCCGCCGCGCTCGCACGCAGCATGCTGGTGCTGCTCGCCACCGGGCTCGGCTACGAAGTCGCCTCGCGCGCGCTGCCGCTCGAACGCCATCTCATCGTGTGGGCGCACCTGTCGCCGGTGGGCGCGCGCGCGTGGATGATGCGGCGCATGGCGGGCGTCGCGCTGTTCTCGCTGCCGTTCGTGATCGCCGCCGCGGCGCTGCTGACCGTCTCGCTCGGGCTGCGGGGCGAGCCGCTGGCGCACGCGCTGCTCATCGGTGCCGGGGCATGGGCGCTCGCGATCGGCGTCGGCTTCGCGACCGGCGCGCTCGCCGGCGACCCCGACTGGGTCCACCCGCGCGCCATGCTGGGATTCGGCGGCCGGCTCGCCGCCACGTTCGCTGCCGTGGCCCAGGCGGGCGGCTGGTCGGCGCTCGGCTGGGCCATCGAGGGGCCCGGGCTCATGCCCGAGGGGATCGCCGCCGTGGCGGGTTCCATGCTGGGATGGGTGGCCATGCAGGTCGCTGTGAGTTCAGCGGAGCGACACACTGAATCGCCTGTATGAACAAGCGCGCCGATCGTCCGTCATGCCGAGCTGGCTGAGCCCGAGCGTATCCACCGGCTCCACTCCGTACAGCCCCGCTGAACCCGCTGCAGGTCGCTCAAGCTGCTGCAATTCTTCTCCTTGTGGGATTCGGACCGAGCCCTATACTGCGGATGCGGCTTCCATGTCGTCAGTGAGGGCGAGTCATACGAGAGACTCGCCAGGAGATTCGAGCGCCCGAAGGATGCGCGGCGCGCACGAGCCTCCAGCATCAGCTACCACCTAGGTGAGCGCACCCCCCGCTCACCGCCATGCCTCGGTGTTCCCGTCGCGCATGGACCGGGCTTGGTATGACCGCATTAGAAGAAGTCCCTTCGGATCCCATGGGAGGTGCTCGATGAAGCGTCGTGCTTTGCTACTCCTTCTGGCGGCCGTCACATTCGCCGCTCCTGCGCACGCTCAGACGCAGACGCTGTTCGGATTCACCGGGTTCGACTACGTGACGGGCCCGGGTCCCGGCAGCGTGCGTGTGAGGCCGGCTGCAAGCCCCAACTTCCTCGCGGTGGCCGACCAGTACCACGCGGTCGGATTCATCACGTCGTTCAGCCCGTTGATCGTCGGCACCGACATGGGGGCCAACGAGTACACGTTCCACCTCTACGACGCCGTCGTGGCCACGAGCACGCTGTTCGGCAACGTGCTCGAGGTGTCCTTCCAGGACAACGCGCGCGTGCGTGCGTGGGAGGACTCGCGCACCACGGGCACCGCGGCCGTGTACGGCGTGAACCCGCCCAACGCGACGTCGCCGGGCACGTTCGAGGACGGCACGCTGGCGCTGGGCGCGGACGTCGACCAGCTGGTGCTGGTCTACGACTACGACACCAACCAGGGCAACTTCCTGGGCAACGCCACGCTGGATGAGGGCGCGCTTCTGGGCCAGATCCCGAGCGGCCAGCAGGGCGGCTGGATCATGAGCGGCCTCGCCGGCCGTCCCAATGCCACCGTCCCCGATGGCTACGTCAACCAGCTCTCCGGCGAACTCGTCATCCCGTCCGCCACGAACAGCCGCAAGGGTTCGTGGGGTTCCATCAAGGCCCTGTACCGGTAGGCCTCAAGACCTGACATCACGGCGTCTCGGCGCCATGGGAGGTTGCATATGAAGAGGATTCTCGGAACGGCGGCCGCGTTGGCGATCCTCGCCGCCACATTCCTTGCGCCTGCGGCTTCCGCGCAGTGCGTCACCGGCACGGGAACCAACATCCTGTTCAAGTGGGATGCGAACGGGTTCGCCTACGAGCCGGGCTACAACCAGGCCACCTACACGTCGACGCCCGGCAACACGGTCACGGTCGTGGGCGTGCTGTCCCTGTGGTGCGCGCCGTTCGCCGCGCTCGATCCGAACGATCCGAACAAGGAGTACACGATCGTGCTGACGGGCGTGTCGCAGGGCACCACCACGGCGCCGTTCGGCTCGAGCGGCACCAAGTACACGACGGTGTACACGGGCGGCACGTTCGCGGTGTACGAAGGCTCGCCTCGCAATGCACCGGCGGCGAACGCGATGCCCATCAACCCGCCGAACGCCACCGTCCCCGCCAACTACATGGACGGCACGGTGATCCTCGCGGGTGCCGTGGATTCGCTGACCACCGTCATCACCCGGAGCAGCTTCGGCACGGTGAACGGCTCCTTCCGCGGCCGTTACACGGTGCAGTCGGGCT
Organism: uncultured bacterium; assembly: GCA_964568385.1. Taxonomy (GTDB): domain Bacteria; phylum Eisenbacteria; class RBG-16-71-46; order RBG-16-71-46; family RBG-16-71-46; genus CADEFY01. The sequence continues at coordinate 4,635 of CAZMQP010000011.1, read as the reverse complement.
CGGGCTCGCCGCAGCTCTGCCAGGCCAAGGGTGGCGTCGGCCTGATGGACGGCCTGTGGGCGGTGTCGGGTCTTCCGACCGGCTACATCGCGCACCCGAACGGCAAGTTCGATGCGCCGAGCTGCCCGGTGAACACCGAGCACTCCACGTGGGGCAAGATCAAGACGCTGTACCGATAGTCGCGGAGCCCCTGAGCGGGGCCGTTCCGCCCGCTTCCGCCGCCGATGCCCGGCGACCTCACGGTCGCCGGGCATCTCGTTTCCCGCCGCGCACGCTTGACCCGGGGCACGGGTCGCGCGAGCCTGCCGCCATGCCCGCCCCCGACCTGCGCTTCCTGCCGGAGTACCAGAAGTACGACCTGCGCTCGCGCCAGGACCCCGGCTACTGGTACCGGCCCGACATGGGGCTCCAGCGCCTCGAGCGCCTGCGCTTCCCGTGGTTCGCCAGGCGCCTGCCGAGCCTCGCCGGTCTGCGCGTGCTCGACATCGGCTGCGGCGGCGGCATCCTGAGCGAGGACCTGGCACGCGCCGGTGCGCGCGTGACGGCGCTCGATCCCTCGCGCGAGACGCTCAAGCTCGCGCGCGCCCACGCCCGTCGCGAGGGTCTCGTCATCGACTACCGCCACGGCTTCGCCGAGGACCTGCGCGAGCGCGCCGCCTACGACGTCGTGTTCGCCGTGGACGTGCTCGAACACGTGGACGACCTGCCGCGCACACTCGACCGGGCGCTGCGGGCGCTCGCACCGGGCGGCTGGTTCGGCTACCTCACGCACAACGCCACGCTCGAGGCGTTCCGCGAGATCATCTGGAAGTGGGAGTACCAGACGCCGTCGCGCTCGCGCGGCCACCACGACTTCCACCGCTTCATCCGCCCGCTGGACCTGGAGCGCATGCTGCGCGAACGGGGCGCGCGCAGCGTGGCCCGCAGCGGCATCCGCTGGTCGCCGTCGCTCGCGCTCAGCCGCAGCATGGCCGTGACCTACATGGGACTCGCCCGCCTCGCCGGCCGGCCGAACCGCGCGCCCCGCTGAGCCGCCGCCTTGCCCGCGCCCCCGCGCGGGCGCATGCTCGGCGGGTGTCCGCACCGGCCGCACCGGATCGCGGGAACCGCACGAGCCGCCCCCGCGGCCGCCACACCCCATCTGCTCCGCGGAGGGCCGTTGAACCGCCGTGTCATCGCCGTGGTCCCGGATCTCTTCTTCGCCACGCGCATCACCGCCACCGCCAAGGCGGCCGGCGTCGAAGTGTCGCTGCTCGGCATGCCGCAGGCGCTGGATCGCATCCGCACCGACCCGCCCGACCTCGTGCTCCTCGACCTGAACGCCGACGGCGACGCGCCCGCGCTCGTGCGTTCGCTCAAGGACGACGCCCGCACGCGCACGGTCACCGTGGTGGCGTTCGGTTCGCACGTCGAGACCGAGCGGCTGAAGGCGGTGCGCGAGGCCGGCGCCGACCACGCCATGGCGCGCTCGGCGTTCACCCACCTGCTCCCGCAGCTGTTGCGCGGTGAGCCCATCACGCGCGCCTCGGGCCCCGGTCCGGAGGGCGTGTGAGCCTCGCGCCCGTCGACGAGGACGCCCGCGCCGCCATCGTGCGCGCCATGCGGCACGTGGCCGTCGTGGGCATCAAGGACCGTGCGCCGGATCCCGACGCCCCGGCCCACTCCATCCCGGCCCTGCTCGACGAGATGGGGCTGACCGTGACCGGCGTGAACCCCCGCGTGCCGAGGGCGCTCGGGCGCGAGAACCTGCCGTCGATCGCCGCGCTGCCGGCCGGCGTGGACGTGCTCGATGTGTTCCGCCGCATCGACGCCATCCCCTCGGTCGCCGACGACGTGCTGGCGCTTCCGCCCGAACGGCGGCCCGCCACCGTCTGGCTCCAGAGCGGCATCCGGCACGATGCGGCCGCCGCCCGCCTCGCCGCGGCGGGCATCACGGTGGTGCAGGACGCCTGCCTCGGCGTGTACGCGCGGCGCTACCGGCGCTGAGCGCCGCCGCGCCCCGGCCGCTATACTGCCCTCCCGTTCCGCCCCCCGGCCGCATGCCATCCCGCTCCGACGGAGGACCCCATGTCGCAGCCGCCCCAGACCCCCGCCGCCGCCACCGAGCGCGTGCGCATCTCGTGCCCGGGATGCGGGCGCAACAACCACGTGGCCTGGCCGGTCGGGCAGGCGCACTACGTCTACCGCTGCTTCAACTGCGAGAAGGAGCACACGCTCTCGCGCGGCGGTTCGGGCCACTGATGCGCCGCGCGCTCACGCTCGCCCTGGCGGCGCTCGCGATCGCCGCCACCGCGGCCACCGCCGCCGACTACACGCACGACGACGCCTCCGCCCGTCTGGTCCAGCGCCTCGAGGACGCCATCGGCGCCCCGCACTTCGCCACCTGGAAGGGCATGCGCTGGACGTTCGAGGTCACCCGCGGCGACACGGTGCGCACCTCGCGGCGTCACGCGTGGGACCGCGCCGCCAACCGCCATCGCGTCGAGTACACGGATCGCGCCGGCAAGCGGTTCGTGATCGTGCACACGCTGGGCGACTCGGCCGGCCGTGCGTGGGTGGACGGACAGGCGCTCGCCGGGGACACCGTTCGCACGCTGGTCGCGCGCGGCGAACTGCTGTGGCGGCACGACACCTACTGGTTCCTCATGCCCTTCAAGCTCCGCGACCCCGGCGTGCAGCTGGTGCACCAGGGGCGCCAGGCCGACGGCCGCGACCGCGTGCAGCTCACGTTCGCCGGCGGCGGCGACACCTACGCCTTCGACCTCGACCCGGCCACCGGCCGGATCGCCTACTGGCAGTTCCATCACGAGGGCGACACGCACCTCGAGACGGGCACCTGGGAGGACTGGGTCCGCGTGGACGGCGCGTGGTTCGCCACCCACCACCTGCGCGAGGACGGCCGCACGCGCATCTGGACCAAGGACATCGTGCGCGACGACGCGCTCGCCGCCGCGCTGTTCGAGGCGCCATGATCCCCCCGCGCCGGACGTCCCTGCACCGCCGCTGGCTGGCGGCCGGCCTCGCCCTCGTGCTGGCCGCGGCGGCCACCTCGGCCTGCGCGCAGCGCGAGACCGGCCCCGAACGGGCGCGCGCGACCGCGAAGCGCGTGCTCGACGCGCTCGGCGGCGCCGACCGCTTCGCCGCGCTGCCCGGCCTGCGCTGGCACTTCGCCTCCAGCGTGGGCGACACGGTGCGCTCGCTGCGGCGCCACGCCTGGGACCGGCGTTCGGGCTGGCACCGCGTCTCGGGCATCGGCCGCGACGGCATCCCGTTCGAGATCGCGCACGTGGTGGGCGACAGCACGCGCGGCTGGGCCACGCTCGGCATGCGGCGGCTCGAGGGTGACTCGCTGCGGCGTGCGATCCAGCGCGGCCACGCCCTGTGGACCAACGACAGCTACTGGTTCCTCATGCCGTACAAGCTGCTCGACCCGGGCGTCGTGCTGGCCGACCTCGGCGACACCACGCTCGCCGGGCGGCCGCACCACCGCCTCGGCATGAGCTTCGAGCGGGTCGGGCTCACCCCCGGCGACCGCTACACCGTGTTCGTGGACGCCGCCGATGCGCGCATCACCCGCTGGACCTACGTCCTCGAGGGGCAGAGCGGCCCGCCGTCCGAGTGGACCTGGGAGGGCTGGGAGCAGCATGACGGCCTGTGGTTCCCCACGCTGCATCGCGCGCCCGAGGGCTCGGCGCGCGCCGGGAACGCCATCCACACCAACGCCGTCGAAACGGTGCGCGAGTTCCCGGCCGCCGAGTTCGACCCGCGCTGACGTGACCGCCGTCCGCCTCTCGGAGCTGTTCCACTCGCTGCAGGGCGAGGGCCCCTCGGCCGGGATGCCCGCGCACTTCCTGCGCCTGCAGGGCTGCGACGTGGGCTGCCAGTGGTGCGACAGCAAGTACACGTGGGACGCGCAGGGCGGCGAGCCGCGCCCGCTCGACGAGGTCTTCGGCGCGCTCGAGGGGCTCGGCGCCGCGCGGCTGCTGGTGGTGACGGGCGGCGAGCCGCTGTCCCACGACGGCGTCACCGCCCTGCTCGAGGCGGCGCTCACGCGCTGGGAACGCGTCGAGGTGGAGACCAGCGGACTCGAGCCGCCGCCACTCGCGCACGCGCGCCTGCACTACAACTGGTCGCCCAAGCTGGCCTCGGCGACCGCCCGCGCCGAGGCGACCTGGGCGCACGCGGCGCGCTTCATGGCCGACCCCAACACGGCCGTCAAGGTGGTGGTCGGCAGCGAGGCCGACGCCGACGAGGCGCTGGCGCGCGCGGCCGCGCTCGGCGTGCCGCGCGACCGCCTGTCGTTCATGCCCGAGGGGCTGACCGACGCGCAGCTGCAGGCGCGCGGCGTCTGGCTGGCGGAGCGCTGCAAGCGCGAGGGCGTGCGGTTCTCGCCGCGGCTGCACGTGTGGCTGTGGGGCGCGAGGCGGGGCGTGTGAGCGCGGCGGCCCGGGCGGTGGTGCTGCTCTCCGGCGGGCTCGACTCCGCCACGTGCCTCGCGTGGGCGAGGCGCGAGGGGTTCGCCTGCACGACGCTGGCGTTCGACTACGGCCAGCGCCACGCGGTCGAACTCGAGGCGGCCGCGCGCGTCTCGGACGCGCTCGGCGCCGAGTCGCACCGCGTCGTGCGCGTGGACCT
>CAZMQP010000010.1:0-20776 GCA_964568385.1 uncultured bacterium | reverse complement strand
CGTCGCCTCCTCGGATGGGTGGTACCGGAACGGTGCCACACCTGCCAAGAGTCTACGGGGGCTGCCGGAATCCGCAAGGGTTCATGTGCGGGGAGCCTCCGCCATGCCGGACAGGCAGCCTCCCGGCCGCGCTCGGGTCAGCGCGCCGCGCCGTCCTCGAGCACGTCGCCCAGGATCGACTTGCCGGCCAGCGCCGTGACCGCGCCGTAGCCCGCGATGCCGAGCAGCAGCCCCATGGGCAGCAGCGCGAGACCCGCGTACCACGAGTCGAACGCGAGCGTGGATGCGGTGCCGTTGAGCACGAGCACCGTGAACGAGATCGTCACGGTGGTGAGCAGGCCCAGCCGCACCACGAGCAGGAGCCCCGCCGTGGAGAGCAGCCCGCCCAGGATCGCCAGGTTCCAGCCGATGTAAGGTGCCGCCCCGCTCGCATAGGACGACACCCACAGCAGCGCGGCGATCGCGAGGGCGGCGTCGGTGCGCCGCACCACGAGCCGGATGAGCAGCAGGACGAACAGCCACCTCAGCACGTCGAGCACACACACCGAGCCCGCGTAGCACATGTTGACCAGCGTGTAGCCGGAGTTGCCGATGGCCTCGAACATGCTGCCACTCGCGAGCGCGGGCAGCTGGCCCACTCCCAGGCGTGGGGCGAGCGCCATGATGCCGATCACGAGCGCGTTGAGTGCCGCCCCGACGGTCACTCCCACCAGCAGGTCGCGGCCGACGAGCGGATCGCGCACGCGGCCGCCGATCAGGCGCGTCCACGAGACCAGCACGCGCGGCCAAAGGCGCCGCACGTAGGGTTCGAGCGCGACATAGGCGAACCACATGCCCATCGCGTGGATCAGCGAATGGCCCATCGCGCGGCCGCTGAACAGGTCGTTCAGGACTCCCACGACTCCCACCTCGGAAAGCCGCGTGGCGAAGACACCCTCGCCGATGTTCACCAGGAACACGAACACCGCGATCCGCGTGGCCCCGCGCCAATCGCCGCGGCCGTTCTGGAGGTTCCGCATGGCGAAGATGATCGAGAGGATGAAGGGCAGGACGCCGAAGAGCAGGGTGTTCGGCAGTTCCGCCGCATGGCGGGTCAACGGCCGCAGGTGATCGACGGGCGTCTTGGGCACGCCCCACGGGCTCACCACCGTGAAGTGCGTGAGCCGGCCGCGCGAGGCACCCATCTGGACGGTGGCGGTGTCGGCGGGATGCCACGGCGACGGGCCCACCCACGCCATGGCGGTGTCGCAGAGCGCCGGCACGGGCCGCACCAGCGCCGCCGGGCGATAGGCGAGGCTGTCCATGCCGAAGAAGGCCATCCATCCGTTCCAGTCGGGGCGCCCGCCGTTGCGGGCACGCACGCTGTCGGGGGGTTCGGCGCGGAAGCCGACCAACCGCCCTTCGGGCGTGAGCAGCACCAGCGCGGTGCTGTTGCCGAGCACCACGGGGCTGGCGATGCCCGGAGTCTCGACGTGGATCTCGGGACTCTCGATCAGCCGCGGCGACCACCGGCGCCAGTAGAGCACCTCGGGTTTCACGCGCACCGAGTCCTTCGGATGGGCCATGCGCCACTCGAGCCACGCCTCGTTCGCCGTGAACGTGCCGGCCACGAATGCGGGCAGGGCCTCGAAGGCTCCCGACTTGCGCATCACGTCCTCGGCCCGCACCTCGAGCGAGGTCGAAGGCGTCACGAGCACCCGGAACTCGTCGGCCAAGAACCAGGCGCCCGCACCGAGCGCCGCCATCAGCAGGGCGAGGAGTCCCACCGCCCAGCCGGGGGAGAGCCCGCCTCGGTCGGCCGCGTTGGCCACCAGTTCGGGCGAGGGCGTCTCGCCGGCCGCCATCGCGGCCGCCAGCGGATCGCCCCCCGGCAGCGCGCCCAGCACCGCGTACGCGGACGGGGGCCGCGACTCGGGGTCGTGCTCGAGGCAGTGCAGGATCAGGCGCTCGACCGCCGGCGTGATGCCGCGCACGAACGACGAAGGCGAGGGGATCGAGCTCGATTCGTGTTGCGCCCGCAGGTCGGCGGGCGTCCGGGCCTCGAACGCGCGCTTGCCCGTGAACAGTTCGTAGAGCACGAGGCCCAGCGAGTAGACGTCCGAGCGCACCGACACCGTGCCGTCGGCGAACTGTTCGGGCGCCATGTAGGCGGGCGTGCCCGCGATCTGGCCGCCGCGCGCCAGGTCGCTGGCGAGCCCCGCGAGGCCGAAGTCCGTGATGCGCGCGCGGCCGCGGCCGTCGATCATGATGTTGGCCGGCTTCAGGTCGCGATGCAGCATGCCCGCTTCGTGCGCGGCCGCGAGCCCGAGCGCCACCTGGCGGGCGATCTCGCAGGCCTTGTCCTCGGTGGGCCGGCCCATGCGCCGCAGCACGGCCGACAGGTCCTCGCCGTCGATGTACTCCATGGACAGGAACACGTGGCCGTCGGCCTCGCCGATGTCGTACACGCGGCACACGTTGGGGTGCGCGATCTGGCGGGCGATGCGCACCTCGCCGCGGAAGCGCGCCAGTTCGCGCGGGTCGGAGGCGACGCTCGGGGGCAGGAACTTGAGCGCCACCGACTGGCCCAGTTCGAGATCGTCGGCGCGATAGACCTCGCCCATGCCGCCGCGTCCGAGGAGCGCCACGATCCGGTAGCGCGTGCCCAGGCGTGTGCCGGGCTCGAATCGCCCGTGCGTCGAAGCCTGCGAGGGTTCCGGCAGCGAAGCCGGCCGCTCGGCCGACGTGCGAGTCACCATCTCGCTGGCGGGGCCTGTGGCCGGCGCTGCGGCCTCCGCGCCTGCCCCGACGGCGGCACCGCACGACGGGCAGAATCTGGACGTGTCGGCGAGCGCCTGAGCGCACTGCGAGCAGTAGGGCATCGCGGCAGGCTACTCGCAACGACGCGGCGGCTCAATGGCCGATCGCGCCACCCGCGATGAGGCGGCGGCCCTGCGGCTGCGGTTCCAAGTCGGGCTCCTCGATCACCGGCCCGGGAGGCGGGGGAGGCGGGGGCGGCACGCCCACGAACCCGGCGATCCTCGGAGCCTCCAACGCCTTCGCGCCCGTCCACTCCGGGTTCATCAGTCCGAATGCCCCCATGTACGCGAGTGTCGGCGCACTCGCCGGCTTCATCCCCTCGGCGCTCGGCGGGCCGGAGGCGCAGGCCGGACCGAGCGGGCGCCGACTCACGCCGTACGGTGGAGCTCCGTGCGAACCTGAGCCAGAGCGTCTCCGAGGGCGGGCTGCTCATCTCGGGCCCATTGCTCCAGCGCGCGCTGGCTGCCTGCGTCTCGGGCACGCTCAACGTGCCGGTGTTCACCCCCCAGCAGGTGGCGAACTGCAACTACACGCCCAACAACGGGACGCTCTCGATCACCAACTCCGACGCCGCCGGGGCGCAGGACATCTACCGCTCCAGCCGGCGGGTGTTCGAACTCGTGCGCGCCCTGGGCCGCAGCCTGCACCAGCCGCTGCCGACGAACTGAGCGCCCCCGCCTCTGCTTGCACGGTCGGTGCCGAGCCTGACACTCTCGGCACCGAGCCGCGTCATGGCGATTGGCGGCCGATGGCAGGGCCGATCGAGTGCCCTGCCACCAGCTCGAGGACATGCGCCCTCGCCTGGAAGCCCACCCGCGCACCGGCTCTCGCGCCACGACATGACCACGCCCCAGATCCTGATCCTCGGCATCCTGTTCGTGACCATCGTGCTCTTCTTCTGGGGACGGTGGCGGCACGACCTCGTGGCGCTGGCGTCCCTGTTGGGCTGCGTGCTGCTCGGACTGGTGTCGCCGGCCGACGCGTTCTCGGGTTTCGGACATCCGGCGGTCGTCACGGTGGCCTGCGTGCTCGTCATGAGCCGGGGCCTCCAGGACACCGGCGCCGTGGACCGGCTGACGCAATGGGTGCTGCCGCGCGGCATGGGGCCCCTCACGGGCATCGCCGCGCTCACCACCCTGGGCGCCGTCCTGTCGGCGTTCATGAACAACGTCGGCGCGATGGCGCTGCTGCTGCCGCTCGCGCTGCAGCTGTCCCGGCGCCACGACATCGCGCCCAGCCGCGTGCTGATGCCGCTCGCCTTCGGCACGATCCTGGGCGGCATGACCACGCTCATCGGCACGCCGCCGAACCTGATCGTGGCCGGCTTCCGCGCCGAGAGCGGAGCGGGCTCGTTCGGCATGTTCGACTTCACGCCGGTGGGGACCGCCGTCGCACTGGCCGGCGTCGGCTTCGTCGTGCTGGTGGGCTGGCGCCTCGTGCCCGCCCGCCGCAACAAGGCGATGGAGGCATTCGATACGGGCGCCTACATGGTGGAGGGCCGCGTGGGCGAGGGCAGCAGGGCCGCCGGCAAGTCGTTCCGCGAGGCCGCCCTCGAGCTGGAGAAGCAGGGCGCCCAGATCGTGGCGCTCGTGCGCGACGGCACACGGCTCCATGCGCCGAGCCCGCGCCGCACGATCCGTCCGGACGACATCCTCGTGATCGAGGCCGAGCCCGACGACCTGTCGGCAGCCCTCTCGAGCCTCGGCCTCTCGGTCCGCGACCCCGAGAAACCGGCCGAGGCGGGGGGGAGGAACGGCGCCCTCGAGGCGGGGACCGACGAACGGCGCGGTCCGGTGCAGTTGCAGGAACTGGTGGTCATGCCGGCCTCGACTCTCCTGGGCGGTTCGGCGGCGTCCATCGAGATGAGTACCCGATTCGGACTGACCCTGATCGCCGCCTCCCGGCAGGGCACGCGCATCGTCCGCCGGATCAAGGACATGCTCTTCCAGCCGGGGGACTTGCTGCTCGTGGAGGGCGAACCGGAGTCCCTCCAGAGCTTCGCGGCCCAGTTCAACCTGGTGCCGCTCGCCGCGCGCGACATCCGGTTGCCGCAACCCGGAAAGGCCATTGCGTCGGCGGCGATCATGGCGGTGGCGATCGCGCTGACCGCCTTCGGCCTCCTGCCGGCGCCGGCCGCATTCGCCCTGGGCGCCCTGGTCATGGGCGCCACCGGCGTCATCGCGCCGCAGAACCTGTACAAAGCGGTGGATTGGCCGGTGATCGTGCTGCTCGCCGCGCTCATGCCCGTGGCGGGCGCCATGACGACGACCGGCACGGCCGACCTGCTCGCGAACGGGATGCTGACGCAGGTGACGCAGGGCTCGCCCGTCCTGGCCATGGTGCTGCTGCTCGCCGTGACGATGACCCTGTCCGACTTCATGAACAATGCCGCGACGGCGGCGGTGATGTGCCCGATCGCGCTGAGTGGCGCGCAGCAGCTCGGCGTGAACCCGAATCCGCTGCTCATGGCGGTCGCGATCGGCGCCTCGTGCGCGTTCCTGACCCCCATCGGCCACCAGAACAACACGCTCATCATGGGACCGGGGGGCCTGCGCTTCGGCGACTACTGGCGGCTCGGCCTGCCGATGGAGATCATCGTCGTGGCGGTGAGCGTGCCCCTGCTCCTGCGGATCTGGCCGCTGTAGCGCGCGGGCACCGCTCGCCGCGCTCGCGCCAACGCGACTCGCCCCGCTGGCGCACGACGACGCGAACGCGATAGTGTTCCGCTCCGTCTCTTCGCATGCGCACTGGCCACAATCCCCTCGAATCGCCCGGAGGCCGCAGGCATGATCGGCAAGCGCATCCAGCACTATGAGGTTCAGGACCGGTTGGGCGCGGGCGGCATGGGCGAGGTGTGGCTCGCGCGCGACAGCAAGCTGGGGCGGGACGTGGCGCTCAAGGTGCTGCCGCCACACCTGGCCGGCGACGCCGAGCGTCTCGGTCGCTTCCAGCGCGAGGCCCAGGTGCTCGCCACGCACAACCATCCCAACATCGGCGCCATCTACGGCATCGAGGAGTCGGATGGCGTCCGGTGCCTGGTGCTCGAGCTGGTGCGCGGCGAGACGCTGAGCGACCGCATCCATCGCGGCGCGGTGCCGCTCGACGAGACGCTCTCGCTGGCGCGTCAGATGTGCCTGGCGATCGAGGCGGCGCATGAGCAGGGGGTGCTGCACCGCGACCTCAAGCCCGGCAACGTGATGATCACCACCGACGGCATGGTCAAGGTGCTCGACTTCGGCCTCGCCAGGGGACTCGAGGGCGAGGCGAACCCCTCCGACCTCAGCGTCTCGCCGACGCTGCCGCTCGCCGGCACCATGGCGGGCATGATCCTCGGCACCGCTGCCTACATGAGCCCCGAACAGGCCAAGGGCAAGCGGGTGGACCGCCGCGCCGACATCTGGGCGTTCGGCGTGGTGATGTTCGAGATGCTGACCGGTGAGCAGCCGTTCACGGGCGAGACCGTCTCCGAGGTCATGGCGGCGGTGATGATGCGCGAAATCGACTGGTCGAAGCTGCCCAAGGACCTGCCCACGCCGATCGAGCGCCTGATGCGGCGCTGCCTCGACAAGGATCCCAGGCGGCGGCTCCGCGACATCGGCGAGGCGCGGCTCGTGATCGACGACCATCTCGCGGACCCGAATGCCTGGCGCTCGGCGGCCAGCCCCAAGGCGGCCGCGGCGCCCGCGGCCCAGCCGCCGCGCCTCGCCTGGGTGGTCGCCGCGGCGCTGGCGGTGGCTGCGATCATCGCGGTATGGGCGCCGTGGCGATCGGCGGCGCCACCTCCGCAGGTGATGGAGCTGGATGTCGAGCTCTCACCGCTGCCGCTCATGATGGGCTACGGCCCGTCGGCGGTGCTCTCGCCGAAGGGCGATCGGATCGCGTTCGTCACGTCGGGCGAGGAGCGCGACCTGTACGTGCGCGAGATCGGCAACGCGACCCCCCGCCTGATCCCCGGCACCAAGATGGCCTACCACCAGTTCTTCTCTCCCGATGGCGAGTGGATCGCGTTCGTCACCCGCTCCGAGCTGAAGAAGGTCTCCGTGCGCGGCGGCTCGCCGGTCGTGCTCGCGCCGGTCAGCCTGAACCGAGGCGGCTCGTGGGGGGAGGACGGCACCATCGTCTACAGCAGGACGCTCGCGAGCGGACTGATGCGCATTCCAGCGGCCGGGGGAGAACCCCAGGTGCTGACCCAGCTCGACACGCTGCGAGGCGAGAGTTCCCACCGCTGGCCGAGCTGGATCCCCGGCCGCAACGCGGTGCTGTTCACGTCGTTCACCGCACTACTCGGCCAGGGTCGGAGCCGCCTCGAGGTGGTGGACGTGAAGACCGGCCGGCGCAAGACCCTGCATGAAGGCGGCTCGCAGCCTCGATACAGTCCGACCGGCCACATCCTGTATGTGCACGAGGGCACGATCCACGCTCTGCCGTTCGATGCCCGGAAGCTCGAGGTCACCGGTACTCCGACGCCGGTGGTCGAGAACGTGGCCGGGTCGATCACAGAGGGAAGTGCGCAGTTCGACCTGGCCCAGAACGGTACCCTCCTCACCTGGGTCGGGTCCGCCATGGCCGACTCGGTGGAGATGGTGCGCCATCGGTTCTCGAGCAGCTTGGGAGAAGTCCTGATCGGGGGCCCGTCCTTGCAGGGCCTCGTGATCTCCCCCGACGGCAGACGCGCCGCCTTCCATCGGGGGGTCGGCGCCGCCACCGACGTGTGGACGCTCGACCTCGCGCGCGGCACCCAGACGCGCATGACGTTCGGCGAGAACAGCCCGGATTGGGCTCCCGTCTGGTCGCCGGACGGCGGCAGGATCGCATTCGCCTCGACTCAGGGCGGCGCGAACTTGGGGATGCCGCATGTGATCGCCGCCGACGGGTCCGGCTCGCCGAAACGGCTCGGCAACAGCGTCAGCATGCGCATCCCGAGTCACTGGAGCCCGGACGGTTCGAACCTGGCCTGCGTCGATCTCTCCTCCGGCACCTGGGACATCGTCTCGGTGCGGGTGGATGCCCCCGACTCGCAGGTGGTCTTGTTGGGATCGCCGGCAAGTGAGTTGTTCCCGCGGTTCTCCCCTGATGGCCGGTGGCTCGCCTACGATTCCAATGAGTCGGGCCGTTTCGAGGTGTATGTCCGTCCGTTCCCCGAGGCCGGAGGCAAGTGGCAGGTCTCGACCGAAGGGGGCCGTGAGCCCCGGTGGTCGAAGCGCGGGAACGAGCTGTTCTTCCGCAGCGAGGGCAAGCTCCGCTCGGTGCCGATCGAGCTCGCGCCTCATGCGGTGTCGGTCGGCGAGCCGGTCGAACGCCTGACCATCGGTGAGATGGACGGAGCCTTCAACGCCACCTACGACCTGCTGCCGGATGACAGCGGGGTGATCGCGCTGCGGACGGTCCAGCATACCGGTGAGTCCAGCACGCGCCGCCGCGTTCGCCTCACGTTCAACTGGTTCGAGCGGCTGAAGGAGCTGACGGCGGCCGGGAAGCAGTGAGGTCAGGGGGGAGGGGCCGATGCGACGTGCCCGGGCCGCCCGGCTCCTGAGAGCTCGCTCGCAGCCGTTTCTTCGAATTCGAGCCAGAACCCCGCGGCTGGGCCTTGAAATGCCAACGGCCCGATGGCCAGAATAGTGATTCGGAGGGTCGTGCGGATCCCAGGACTTGGGCTCCCGACCGCACCCCGGATCCACATTCTGGAGGCACCTCATGTCACTTGGCCGCCACTTCCTCTGGGCGCTCGCCGCCCTGGCCGCCCATGCGGCCCCCGTCCTCTCCGCCCCGGTCGGCGTCTCCACGGCCTACACGGGGCTCAACGCCGTGTCGAGTCTGGTGTTCGACTCGCAGCGCAATCTCTATGCGGTCCTGCGTTCGCCATCGAACTCGGTGGTGAAGATCCCGGCGGGTGGCGGAACGCCGTTCACATTCGCCACCGGGTTCAGCGATCCGCTGGGGATCGTCTGCGACTCGCAGGGCAACCTGTTCGTCACGAACTACGGCGGCAACCGAGTGGACAAGGTGACGCCATCCGGAACTCGCACGGTATTCGCGACCGGTATCACGGATCCGAGTCCGATCGCGATCGACCCTCAGGACAACCTCTATGTGGGCGAGTACTTCAGCCAGGTGATCAAGAAGATCACCCCCGCGGGGGTCGTCAGCAACTACGGCAGCGCGGGGCTCGGGAGCGCCAGCGGCACGACGCGGCGCCTGACGGCGCTGTGCTTCGAGCCGGACGGACGACTCCTGTGCGGCACCTTCGGTCCGGGCGACGGCAGCGGCCCCTACCCGATCCGGGCCGTGCCTCCGGGCGGAGGCGTGGGCGCCGCCGTCTGCACGTCGCCATTCCCGGTGACCAGCATCCTGCGCGGGCCGCAGGGCGTCTACTATTTCGCCAGCTATCAGCTCGAGGTCATCTCGAAGAGCGTGCTGCCGGCGGTGCCCGCGCTCTATGCCGGCGCGACCAATCAGGTGGGATTCGTGGACGGGGACCTGACCGTCGCCCGTTTCGGCCTGCCGCACGGGCTCGCGCTGGACACGGACGGGCTCATCTACATCGCCGACACGACCAACGACGCCATCCGTGTGCTCAATGACCCCACGACGGGGCCCACGCCGGCGTTCACCAGCAGCTGGGGGCGGGTGAAGGCGCTCTACCGCTGACCGCGACACCGCAAGAGGGCCCGGGGCGCACCTTGTGAGGGTGCGGCCCCGGGCCGGGCCCCGGACGATTCGGCCACCCGCTGTGATTCCCCGCCGAGAGTCGAGTCCCAGTTTCCAGCGACCCATCCCGTCAGCCCCCGAACCCCGGAGCCCATCATGCCCCGCCACCCCCGACTCGCGCGTCTCCGAGCACTCGTGGCCGTGCTGCTGGCCGGACTCGCCGTGACCGCGCCGCGCCCTTCGGACGCCGTGGACTGGCGTCCGTACAACTCGCCGCTCATCAACTTCTACGTGGATGGCGCCGGCTCCGGGGATTACCGGGACCCCGTGACGTGCAGCGATGGACGCGGCGGGATGTGGGTGGCGTATCTCGACGTGCCGGACATCGGGGATAGCGAGGTCCGACTGCGGAGGATCTCGAACGACGGGACGCTGTTCGCATCGGTCTCCATCACGAGCGATGCGTTCAATCAGAGCCAGGTCACCATCTGGCCGGCCGCCGGCGGCGGCTGCTATGTCGCCTGGGCGGATGACCGCAATGCCGCGACCACCAGCACCGACATCTACGTGCAGTCGGTGTCGGCCTTGGGCGCAGTCCAGTGGACCGCCAACGGCGTCCAGGTCACGAATGCCGCCGGGGTTCAGGACACGCCGATCCTCGGTGGTGGCACCACGGTGGTCGTGGTCTGGAGGGACGACCGCAAGGGCGGCGCCGACACGGACATCTACGCAGCCCGCCTCAACTCCTCGGGCACGCTGTTGACCTCGGCGGGAGGGTCGGGGCTCATCACGAACACCGCGGATCAGACCGAGCTCTCCGGCATCGGGGTCTCCGGCGGCGTGATGTTCTGCTGGAGGGACACCCGGAACGGCAATTGGGACGTGTTCGCGGAGTTCTACACGACGTCCGGGTTCGAGGATTGGGGCGGGTTCGACGGCGTGCTGCTGTGCAGCAACACGGGAGACCAGTTCAGCCCACGCGTCGCGACGGCCGATGGCGAGAGCGGATTCGTCACATGGCAGGACCTGCGCAATGGTGTGGACTACGACATCTACATCCAGCGCGTCGCTCCGGACGGCACCGTGGACTTCGGAAGCGCAGGCACCGCAGTCAGCACGGCCAGCGGAAATCAGTACGATCCCGAGATGACCGTGGATGGTCAGGGGGGCGTCATCATCGCATGGATGGACGGCCGCGTGACGCCCCAGCAGCCCTATGCCCAGCGGATGTCGCCGGCCGGTTTCGGCCTGTGGACCAGCAACGGGGTCAATGCAGCGTCGGCCGTGCTCGGCACCACGTCCGGGCTCGAGATCCTCTCCGACGGCCTCGGAGGCGCCTACCTGACCTGGTCCGAGGCCCGAGTCGGCAACTCCGACCTGTTCGGCCAGCGCCTGAGTGCCTCGGGCAGCGTGCAATGGACCACGGGCGGCGCGCTGATCGGCGGCCAGACCGGGTACCAGCTCGACGCGAACGCCACGCTCGGCCAGGACAATGCCCTGCTGGTCGCGTTCGAAGACGCCCGCGACGGAACCGGCCTCGTGGACGTGTACGCCCAGCGCGTGGACCGGTTCGGCTTCCTCGGCGAGGCCTCGCCGGCGCTCGATGCCGTCTCGGACGTGCTCGGGGACCAGGGCGGCTTCGTCCGCGTGGACTGGACGCCCGGCTACGTCGAGTTCGACCCGTACCTCCAGGTGGCTTCCTATTACGTCCTGCGCCAGGTGCCGGCCGCGCTGGCGGCGCGTCTCGAGCGCGCCGGAGCCCGGGTCGTGCGTGAGCCGGCCGAGCCCGGAGCCGGCGACCGGGTGATCCTGGCCCGAGGCGAAGCCGCGACCGCCACCTACTGGGAGTACGTGGGCCAGTCCCCCGCGCTCCAGTTGGCCAACTACAGTTACGTGGCGCCGACCACGTCGGACTCCGTTCCCGGGGTGCCGGCGAGCACGCAGTGGATGCTGCAGGCGCGCAACTCGACCGGCTCGCGCTTCTGGTTCTCGAACGTGCGGATCGGGCACTCGGTGGACAACCTCGCACCCGCGGCGCCCGCGCCGCTGGCCGGCAGCTACGCCGCGGGCGCGACGCGGCTCACCTGGAACCCCAATCGCGAGGCGGATCTGGCCGGTTACCGTCTCTACCGGGGCTCCAGCGAGTCGTTCGTGCCGTCGCCCGCGAACCTCGTGACCGCCCAGCCCGACACCGGCTACGTGGACGTGGGTCCCGCCGGCTTCCACTACAAGCTCTCGGCCGTGGACATCCACCAGAACGAGAGCCCGTTCGCCCTGCTGACCCCAGCGGCCACGACGGACGTGCCGGAGACGGCCGCGCTCGGCCTGGCCATGGCGGCACCAAGTCCCAACCCGGCCCACGCCACGGTCTCGCTCGGGTTCACACTCGCGCAGGCCGGCCCCGTGACGCTCGCGATCCACGACGCCGCGGGCCGACTCGTGCGCACGCTGGCCTCGGGGCTATACGAGTCCGGTCCGCACTCGGCCGCTTGGGATCTGCGCGACGGCGCAGGCGCCCGGGTGCGCGGCGGGCTCTACTTCGGGCGGCTCGAAGCCGGGGGTCGGACGCTCACGCGGAGACTCGTCGTCGTGCGGTGAGACGGGGGGGGGGCCGGACGGTATCCACCGGGATGACGCTTCCTGCATCTCTTGTTGAACCTCTCCGGGCAGGCTAGCGTCCCATCATGGCCCGCATGTACCCCGACCGAATCCCCGCGTTCGTGCGCACGAACCCCGGCCGCGCGGCGGAGTGCAGCGTCTACGAGGCGTTGCTCGACACACTTTCCGACGATTATTCGGTATTCGGGTGGGTGGCCTGGGTGGGTCGCAGGACCGGGGACGGCGCCCGCGACGGCGAGGCTGACTTCGTGATCGCGCACCCCGAGCACGGCCTCCTCGTGCTCGAAGTCAAGGGCGGCGCGGTGGCGTTCGACGCATCCGCGGGGGCTTGGTCGAGCACCGATCTCAATGGCCGCGTCCACCCGCTGCAGGAGAGCCCGTTCGCCCAAGCCGCACGCCATCGCCACGAACTCGGGCGCAAGCTCCAGGACACGCCCAAGTGGGGCGGACGCTCGCCGACGTTCGGGTGGGCGGTGGCGCTGCCCGACAGTTCGACCCCGGCCGGGGATCTGGGGCTCGACGGTCCGCGCGAGTTGCTGATCTGCCATGAGCACATGGGACGCATCGACGAGCGCGTCGCATCGATCGGCCGCTACTGGCAGAGACGCGAGGAGCACCGCGAGCCGCTCGGCGAGGACGGCGTCCATGCCGTGAGGCAGGTGCTCGCGCAGTCATTCCAGCTTCGCATGCCTCTCGGCCGGGTCCTCCAGGAGGACGCGCGGAGCATCGTGGAGCTGTCCGAGGCGCAGTTCGGCGTGCTCGACGGACTTGTGCACAATCGGCGCGTCCTCGTGACGGGCGGAGCGGGCACCGGCAAGACGCTGCTGGCCCTGGAGAAGGCCAAACGCCTCGCGCGCGACGACGGCTTCCGCACGCTGCTCACCTGCTTCAACCTGCCTCTGGCGGAGTACCTCCGCGCGAGTGCGGGCGACATCCCGCTTCTCACCGTGCGCAACTTCCACGAGCTCTGCAGCGACTTCGCACAGCGCGCCGGTCACGATGTGACCGTGCCCACGGATGGCGCCGCCGCGAACATCTTCTATCGCGAAACCCTTCCGACCCTGCTGGCCGACGCCCTGACCGCGATCCCCGATCGCTTCGACGCGATCGTGCTCGATGAGGGGCAGGACTTCAGCGCCACCGACCGTGCGGCGCTCGAGATGACGCTCGACGACCGCGCCGATTCCATTCTGTACGCCTTCCAGGACGATACGCAGGCCATCTATCCCGATGGCAGCCCGTGGCCGGCCACGGGCATGGCGACCTTCGTGCTGACCGAGAACCGGCGCAACACCCGCGCCATCCACGAAGTGCTCGGATGCCTCGCAGGCGACACGGGCACGCGCGCCGGGGGCCCCCCGGGCACGCCGCAGGAGTTCATCGTGGCGCGCGAGGGTCGCGAACAGGCGCGCGCCCTCAGCCGCGTGCTGCACCGCCTGATCAAGGAGCAGGGTGTGGCGCCGGCTTCGATCGCCGTGCTCGTCTCCAGTCGCCGCGGGGAGCCGCCGGTCGTCGTGGACGGCCGCATCGGTGCGTTCGAGGCGACGACGGAACACGATGCCGCCGACGAGCGGATCCTGTTCGAGAGCGTGACGCGCTTCAAGGGTCTCGAGCGCGATGTCGTGATCCTGACCCGACTCGACCCCGTCGAGTACATCTCGTACCGCCCGATGCTCTACGTGGGCGCCAGCCGCGCTCGCACCATGCTGATCGTGATCGGGGACGAGGAGACGCTGCGGCACTTCGGGGGCGTCCCGCCTGCGGCGTCGGCAGATGAGGGCACCGGGGAGACGCGCCAGGTCCGGCCGGACTGAACGGCACGGCCCCATGCCTCGGCGTGGTCCGCCGCACACGCCCCGGATTCCGAGCGGCCGGCCGGCCGGCGCGCCTGCCTCCTTGCGATGGAACGAGAGCGACTATGCGAATACCGGTTGGCAGGCGCACGCTCCCGCAGAATTGCCCTGTCGAGCCGGTCATCCGCTGTGGATACTGGCTTCCACGCTGCCAGCCGCCGGGCATCGTGTCCGCGTGGCTGCGGCGCATGGAGGCCGTCATGCACACGATTCGCGGTCGTTTCGCTCTGCGCACAGCGCTCCTCTGCCTCGCATTCGCCTCCCCGAGTGTCTCGGAGGCATTGGCCGAGTCGATCTCCATTCGCACAGGTCCCGGTATTCGCTACACGGCTACCACGCAGGTTTGCAATACCGGCTTCCCGACCCCGTTCACCAGCGCGGACTTCCTGGCCGCCCGGACGGGTGCGGTCGCGACTGTGGGCCACCGCAGCCCCTGGAGATCGTCGCTCAACTGCGACCCGAGCGCGCAGTGGATCACGGTGGACGCTGCCGCGTCGGATCGCTCGGCACTCTACGCGCTACCGTTCACCGTGGAGACCTGCTGCATCCCCTATGCAGAACTGTCGGTGTGCTGGTCCGTTGACGACCATCTCGGCGACAACACCGGCCCCATCCTGAATCCCGCTGGCGTCTACCTCAACGAGGTTCCCATCACGGCCGTGGCCGGCGGGAACTGGAGCGGGGAGTTCGCAGTGACATCCATCGATGTCACCGGATCCGTCCGCTGTGGTGAGAATGTGCTCTACGTCTACCAGCGCGACTGGGGCTGCGCGATCGCCGGAGTCGTGCTGTCCGCGCAGCTCAACGTGCTCTCGTGTACGACGCCGGTGCGACCCGAGTCCTGGGGACGACTCAAGATCACCTATCGCTGATCGAACAGGGACAACACGGATCACACAGGGGACGGGGCGGGCGGCGCATGTTCGACACCGGACCACGCGCATGTGCGGCCCGCGGCCAAGTTGGCTCTCCGCTTCAGCCGGACTCGCGACGTTCGCGCATCTGGCGAACGTCACGGCTCACGAGTCGGCGAGGCGGGTCCCGCCGCCCGGCGGCATCGCCGCCCACGCCCCGTACAGGGTGATCGCGGAGAAGATCACCAGCGAGGCGACCGCGCTCTGGCCGTACCACGCGCTCCAGGAGTCGGTGACGCCGTAGTTCCACAGGCCCCGCACGGCAAGGGCCACGAGCAGTCCGAGGAGCCCGAAGCGGAGGAAGCACGCGACCAGCCCCGCCAACAGGAGCACCCCGATCGCCGCCGGCACGGGGCCGCCGAACGCGGTCCCGCTGCCCACGCTCCAGAACACGATCACCGCGATCACCGCCGCCCAACGGCGGCGGACGAGCGCGCGCATGCCCACGAGCAGGAACGCGAAGAACATCGCCCCCATGCCCCCCGAGATGAGGGCCCAGATCGTCCACGCCACCGCCTGGCGCTGCGACACCAGCGTGTCCCAGTCGATGATGACCGGGTAGGGGACCTCCTTCGAGACCAGCGGGGTGATCACGCGCATCACCGGCTCCTGGAGCAGAGCGAGGAGCGCACCTGCGATGGCCCCCGCCAGCACCGAGCGCCCGATGAGCGGATCGCGGAGCCGCACGCGGGGCCGGCTGAGCAGACGACTCGACGAGACGAACACCGCCGGCCAGATCCGCCGGCCGAAGGGTTCGAGGGCGAGGTAGAGCATGCCGGCGATGGTCCCGTCGAAGATCGCCGTCCCGAGGATGCCCCACAGGGCGAAGAGTCCCCCCGTCCACAGCACGTAGCTCTTGAGCGTCTCGAACACCAGCATGAGCACGAAGAACACGGAGGCCAGCCGCATCGCCCCGCGCCGGTCGGCGCTCCCCCGCGCAAGATTGCGGCGGGCGAGCCAGGCCCCCAGGAGGAGCGACGGGAAGAGGATGAGGTCCCCGATCAGGTTCCGCCACGACGGAGGACGGGCCGGTTCGGGATCGGCCCCCAGCGCCTCCATGACGCGCTGGGCCCCCACCTGGAAGAGGATGGGCCGTCCCTCGAACGAACCCGCCTCCACACGCAGCGTCTCGTGCGGCGCATCCGCGCGCGTCCCCATCCAGGCGGCGCTGCGATCGGGATCGAAGAACCGCCGGTAGCGTGGGCGCACCTGAGCCAATCGGGCGGTGTCGAGTCCGGCCATCTCGAGCAGGGGCGACCAGTCCACCTCGGGAGGATCCCCCGGGAGGGTGGTGTAGCGCTTCGGCATCACCTCGAGCCGGTGCAGCTGGCGGCGGGAGAGGTCGAGCAGGACGATGGCCTCCCCGGGCTGCCTCGGCCATGGATCGTCGAGGCGCACGAGCCCATCGGTGAAGCTCTGGGGGGTGTTGCGTCCCGGCCGCAGCACATCGGGGGACTGGCGGTACCAGAACGCCATCACCCCGGGGCGGTCCGCGAGCCCCGACCAGGGATCCGCGAGGGAGTCGGCTCTCGCGCGGTCCACCTCGTTGGCGAAGAGCGTGAATCCCCAACCGCGGCCGCGCGGCTTCGAGTAGGCCGGCTCGGTGTAGCCGATCGACTCGAGCAGGGTCCTGGCCTCGTGCACGAGAACGGCGGGGGGGTCCTCCAGCGACAGGTAGTGGAGATAGCTCATCGATCCGGCCCAGCGGGTCCCGGCCACGAACAGGACCAGCGCGAGCGCGGCGAGGGTTATCGCCTTCCATGGCGCGAGGGCCTCGGCTCTCTGGGCCTCGGCCACCAGTTCCGGCGACGGCGTCTCGCCCGCGGCGAGCGCCGCGGCGAGCGGGTCGCCCCCGGGGAGCGCGGCGGAGACGGCGAGCGCCGAGCGCGGACGATCGACGGGATCGGCTTCGAGGCAGTGCAGGATGGCGCGCTCGGCGGCGGGATCGAGATCCCGCACCAATGCACTCGGGGCCGAGATCGAACTGTGCTCGCGCTGCCGCTGGAGATCCTCCAGCGTGGTGGCATCGAGCGCACGCTTGCCCGTGTACACCTCGTAGAGCACGAGACCGAGGGAGTAGAGATCGCTCTGCACGGTGACCGCCTCGCCGCGCGCCTGCTCGGGGGCCATGTAGGCCGGCGTCCCGGTGGCGATGTCGCCGGCCCCGATCTCGTGGGCCAGCGAGGCGAGTCCGAAATCGGTGATCCGCACCTGGCCCCGGCCGTCGAGCATGATGTTCGCCGGCTTGAGGTCGCGGTGGAGGATGCCGCGCTCGTGCGCGGCGGCGAGCCCGGCGCAGATCTGCCGTGCCACCCGCACCGCGCGTTCCTCGGGCAGTCGGCCGACTCGGCGCAGCAGGGACGACAGGTCCTCGCCGTCAACGTACTCCATGGAGAGGAAGTGCAGCCCGTCGGTCTCCCCGATGTCGTAGACACGGCAGACGTTCGGGTGCGTGACCTGGCGGGCCGTGCGCACTTCGCCGAGCAGGCGCTGCAGCCGGTCGGCGTCAGCCTCCAGGCCCTCGGGGAGGAACTTGAGCGCCACGGTCTGCCCGAGCTTGAGGTCGTCGGCGCGATAGACCTCGCCCATACCCCCGCGGCCCACGCGACCGGTGATCCGGTAGCGCTCCTCGAGCACGGTGCCCGGCAGGAAGCGCTCGCCCCCGGCGGCGCGTGGGGCAGAAGACACGCCCTGGGGGAGCGTGGGGAGGCTCGTCTCGGATGCCTGGCGAGCGCCGCACTTGGGACAGAACGCGGCGTCGCGCGGGACCGGCGTCGAACAGTGAGCACAGAGGGTCATCGAAGGGGACTCTGCCAGATTCGTCCGGAGTCGCCCAGCGCCGGGAGTCGCCGCTCGGGTCCACGCGAGCGGCAGGCATGCGGGGCGGACGGGCACGACCCTCGGCTCCCGCCACGCACTCGGCTGACGAGCGTCCGGCCGCCGCTGGAGACGAGGATCGAGCTCCGCTGCCTGCGTCGCGAGCCGGCTCCTACCGAGCGGCCGGGCCACCCGGCGCTCCGGCCGGACGCGCCGAAGCGACGTCGACCGATGCCTCGAGTGCG
Organism: uncultured bacterium; assembly: GCA_964568385.1. Taxonomy (GTDB): domain Bacteria; phylum Eisenbacteria; class RBG-16-71-46; order RBG-16-71-46; family RBG-16-71-46; genus CADEFY01. The sequence goes on along the minus strand of CAZMQP010000010.1, from coordinate 2,881 downwards.
CGCTGGATGCGGGCACGCGATTCGAGCAGATGCGCCCTCGTCGCATCCCCCATCGGCGTGCCGGCGGCGAGCGCGCGGGCGGCGCGGCCGTCGATGCGGGTGAGCTGCAGGCGGGCGAGCGCGCGGGCGTCGTCGGGGAGTCCCGCCGGCGGGCTCACGAGCATCTGCGCCAGACGGTCCACGTGCACGCGCTGCAGGTCGCGGCGCGAGTGCGGGCCCTCGAGCGACTGGATCGCCGCCGCCGACGTGCCGCCGACCTCGGACCACAGTCCGCGCGTGAGGCGGTCCATGTGCTCACTCAGCTTGTACGGCTCCGCCGAGCGGCTCTCGGCCTCGCGCAGGCGGGCCAGCAGCTGGGGCGCCGTGATCGCGTTGAGGATGCCGGTCTGGATCGCCAGCGCCTTCTCGGTGAGGTTGTAGTCGAACCGCGGGCCGGTGGACTGCCCGAAGTTGTCGTCCACGCCCCAGTGCAGCCAGCGATCGGGCGCCAGACGGTTGAGCAGCGCCGGCGGCAGCGCGAAGGCGTCCCGCGCGAAGGCGCGCTGCATCAGGAAGTCCAGCGCGTCGCGCTGCTCGGCCGCCGGCACGGGGGTCAGCGGCTCCTTGCCCGCGACCTGGCCGCGCTGATGCCGCGAGTGGTACTGGCCGCCGATGTACTTGACCCCCAGGCCCAGCGCGATGGCGTACTGCTGCATGAGCCCATCGACCGCGCGGCGCAGCACCGGGTACTCGCCGTTCTCGCCCAGGATGCGCGACTCCAGCCTGGGGTCGTTGAGCGCATCCGAGACCCACGCCGCGCGCTCGCGCGCGAACGCGATCGGGCTGTCGCCCAGGTCCCAGATGTTGGAGCGCGGGTCGATCGCGTTGGGCCCATAGGTGTCACTGTCGGGCGTCCACACGTGGCCCGGCGCGTCGGACTCGTCGGCGATCTTCCTGGCGAACGCGTGGTCCTGGTCGAGGTCGGCCTGCCCCGAGGGCGCATAGCCGTAGCGGATCATCCACTTGTCCGCGGTGCCCGGCACGCGGCCGTAGTAGTCGCCCTGCTTGCTGCGGTCGCGCGCGATGTTGGGCGTGGCGTACTCCATCACCGACGCGGTCATGCCGTACTGCCGCGTCCACTCGGGGTCGTGCAGCTTGTCGCGCGGCGTCGCCGTGCTGGAGCGGAAGTTGTGCTGCAGGCCCAGCGTGTGCCCGACCTCGTGCAGCACCGTGTGCACCAGCATCTCGCCCACGAGCTTCTCGTGCACCGGGCTGGCGGGCGCCACGCCACCATCCAGCAGCGTCGCCAGATGCGCCATGGTCATGCCGACCGGCGCGGCGGCGGCCGCTTCGCAGCGATGGCCCAGCGGGAACGGCGACTCGCTCTCGCGCAGCATCGGCGGCACGAACTCGGCCGTGGGGCCGGTGAGGTCGCGATACAGGCTCCAGCGCCGCTGCACGATCGAGGCCTCGAACAGGATGTCGGCGTCGAGGATCTCGCCGGTGCGCGGATCCACGCGCGAGGGGCCGATGGCGCCGTAGGAGGGCTCGGACGACGCCGACCAGCGGATGGTGCTGTAGCGCACGTCGGCGGGATCCCAGTCGGGATCGTCGGGCGCCGGCTTGGCGATGATCGCGTTCTTGAAACCGGCCGCCTCGAACGCCGACTGCCACGCCTCGACGCCCTGCTTGACGTACTCGCGGTACTTCTCGGGCACGGTGTGGTCGATGTAGAAGACGATCGGCTTCACCGGCTCGGACAGCGCAGCCGTGGGGTCCTTCTTCTCGAGCCGCCAGCGCGTGACGAAGCGGCGGTAGAAGTGCTCGTCGTAGTCGCGGCTGAAGTCCTTGACCACGGTGAGGAAGTAGCCGGTGCGGTGGTCGGCGAGCCGCGGCTGCATGGGCACCGCCGGCAGCTTCGAGAACGAGTAGTGCATGGTGACCGGGATGTAGCGCTCGTCGGGCACCGTGTTGAGGTTGATGCCCTGCCGGTCGTTGGGCGAGTAGGTGAGGAGCGCCTCGATCTCGATGTTCTCGGGGTAGGCCTTGGCGCTCGAGATGGCCGAGCGCTCCTTGTCGAAGCGCACGGTCTTGTTGTTCATGCCGCCTCGGATGAACTCCGCCATGTCGGCGATGTCGCTCACCAGGAAGGGCGCCAGGTCCACGAGCACCGAACCGCTCGAATCCTGCACGCTTTCGACCTTGAGCGAGGCGATCACCGAGTGGCCGTAGGACAGCTCGACCGACTTGGCCATCGCGCTGCCTGCGGGCGCCACCGTCTTCGTGTTGCGATCGATCACCAGCACGCGGTCGCCCGAGCGGCGGAACTCGAGCAGGCGGTCGTTGAAGGGGTAGGAGAGCCCGCCGATCAGGAAGTTGCGGCCGATGCCGCGGGCGATGCTCCAGATGCCCAATACGGGCGAGTCGAACTGGTCCTTGCGGATCTCGGCGTAGAGGTTCTCGCGCTTGTGATAGAGCGTGAACAGGCCGCGCTTGACCTCGGCGTCCTTGGTGAGCTTCTTCCAGTCCCCGTAGGGGGTCTCGGGCGCAGGTGCGGCCGCCGGCGCGCCCCGGTCCTTCTTGGGCGCCGCGAAGGCGACCGACGGGAGCAGCATCAGGGCGAGTGCAGCCGCCCAAGAGCGAGGGACGCGAACGGACATGACGGGCCTCCATGGGGGATTCGACCGCTTCGAGGCCGCACAGCCTATCCAAGCAGCAGCGCGGCGCCCGGGTATTGCAACGGGCGCGGGCAATCCGGCCACCGGCGGCGGCGAACCTAGGCCGTATTCGGCCGGATGCGGTATCGTCCACGAATGCCACTCACCCCCGGTACCCGCCTCGGCCCCTATGAGATCGTCGCGCCGCTGGGCGCCGGCGGCATGGGCGAGGTCTATCGCGCGCT
>CAZMQP010000009.1:0-21091 GCA_964568385.1 uncultured bacterium | reverse complement strand
AGAAGTCGGGGCTCGACAAGAACCTCTGGAAGGACCTCCAGTCGGACGCGCACCCGGTGATCCGCTTCACGCTGGATGACTACTCGGTTCTCACGCGCGAGGCCGGGCGGGACACGACCGAGTTGAAGGCCAAGGGCCGCCTGACCATCGCCGGCCAGGAACGTCCCGTGACCGTCGCCGGCCGGGTCTACCGCTCGGACGGGGGCCTCTGGCTCGACGGCCGCCACGCCATGCGCATGACCGACTTCGGGATCAAGCCCCGCACGATGATGATGGGAACGCTGCGCGTGCGGGACGAGATCACCGTTCACTACCACCTGTTGCTGACGCCCAAAAAGGACTGACGTGCATTCGGTCGTCTCACCCCAAGCCGCAAAGGAGCACGATATGACCACCGGACTCAAGACGCTCGAAGGACTCGCGATGCGCCTCGCGCTGGCCGCCCTCCTGCTCACGCTCGGAAGCCCGGCGTTCGCCGAAGGCGATGCCGCCGAGGAACCCAACCCGTCGGCGCCCAAGGCCACGGAGCGGGCGAACCCGCAGCCCGTCACCATGTCCTACTTCCGCCCGTACGACAGCCGCGGCCTCAACGTGTTCGAGCAGCCCAAGAAGGAGGGCGTGCCGTACGACGGGTTCAAGCTGGCGTGGGGCGCCGCGTTCACGCAGCAGTTCCAGGCGCTCAAGCACGAGAACGAATCGACGCCGGTCATCGTCTCCGGAGTCAACACGAACCAGCTCATCGACATCGGGCCGGGCTTCAACAACGCCAACGCGAACCTCTTCCTCGACGCCCAGCTGGCCCGCGGCATCCGCGTGTCGATGGCGAGCTACCTGTCCTCGCGCCACCACCCCGAGACCTGGGCGAAGGACGGCTTCCTGCTCGTGGACGGCTCGCCGTGGGAGAACGAGACCCTCGACAACCTGATGAAGGTCCTCACGCTGCGGATCGGCCACTTCGAGATCAACTACGGCGACATGCACTTCCGCCGCTCGGACAACGGCCAGACCATCCACAACCCGCTCGTGGGCAACCTGCTGATGGACGCCTTCACGACCGAGGTCGGAGCCGAGGCCTATGTGCGCCACGGCGACGTGCTCGGCATGCTGTCGGTCACCGGCGGCGAGATCCGCGGCCAGACGCTGCGGCCCGGCGCCCGGGCCCCCAGCGTGATCGGCAAGCTCGGATTCGACCGCCAGCTGAACGACGATGTGCGCGTGCGCCTGACGGGCTCCATCTACACGACCAAGCGCTCGATCAACAACACCCTCTACACCGGCAGCCGTGCCGGCTCGCGCTACTACTACGTCATGCAGAACACGACCGCCACCGAAGCCGCTCAGGCGTGGTCGGGTGACGTCCGCCCCGGGTTCAGCAGCAAGGTGACGGCCATGGTCCTCAACCCGTTCATCAAGGTCCGGGGGCTCGAGCTGTTCGGCAACATCGAGACGGCCGAGGGGCGTGCGGCCAGCGAGACGGCGGATCGCAAGTTCACCCATATCATGGGTGAGGGCCTCTACCGCATGCTCGACAACCAGGTGTACGTGGCGGCACGCTACAATCAGGCCAAGGGCCGCCTCGCGGGCATGACCAACGACGTGACCGTGGACCGCGTCTCGGGCGGTGGCGGCGTGTTCCTGACGCCCAACGTGCTGATGAAGTTCGAGTACGTGAAGCAGACGCACAAGGACTTCCCGGCCAACAACATCCTGCACGAGGGCAAGTTCGACGGCGTCGTCATCGAAGGCTCGGTGTCGTTCTAGACGAAGAGGGACCATGCACTCGATCCGGCGGACCGAACAGCGGCAGGGACACCGAACGGGTGCGGAGGGGGGCGCGCGCAGGCGCGCCCCCTTCCTTCTCGTCCTGTGCGCCTTGTTCGCCGCTCCGGCCGCCTGGGGGCAGGCCGCGGCCGTGCAGGTGGCGAACACCTCCGAGGACTGCGGCATCCGCGGGTCGTTCTCGGCGCCCGTCAGTATCGCGACGGCGTGGTCCGTGCTCACCGACTACGACGGGCTGGACCGGTTCGTCACCTCGATGCACGCGAGCCGGATCGAGCATCGGGACAACGGCGACCGCGTCCTGCGCCAGGAGGCGGTGGCCAAGTTCTTCATGATGAGCCGCACCATGCGCGTGCTGCTGGAACTCGAGGAGACCGCAGGCTCGCGCATCGTGTTCCGCGATGTGCTCGGCCGCGACTTCCGCAGTTATTCCGGGGAGTGGCGGCTGTCCCACGAGGCCGGCGAGACACGAGTCGAGTACGACCTGCAGGCCGAGCCGCGCTCCAGCGTCGCGCGCGCTCTCTGCCGCGGCATGCTGCGCAAGACCGGCGAGGACCTGCTGGCGGAGGTGCGCGCCGAGATGCTGCGCCGGGCGGCTGCCGCGCCCTGATGCCGCGGGGCTCCCACGGCCCTCCGCATCAGGCGTGGACGAGGAAGCCCTCCCCGTGGAAGCCGTACTTGACGAAGCTCTCCAGGTTGAGCCCCGGGTTCGCCTCGAGCCACTCGCGCGTGGCCGCCCGCTCGCCGTGCCGCCAGCTGGCGTCGAAGGCGTTCCAGTCGTCGAACAGGATGATGGAGCCCTGGCGCAGGTGGGGGGTGATGAACTCGAGCACCACGCGAGCGGACTCGTACAGGTCCACGTCCACATGCACGACGCTGGCCCCCAGCCCTCCGAATCGGGCCGGGTCGAAGGCCGGAAGCACGTCGGCATAGAACCCGGACACGAGGGTGATGCGCTCCGGATCCCACACCCCGTGGCGCTGGAGCCGGGCACGCACGTCGGCCTCGGAGTGGGCGAACTGCCCCTCCTCGAACTGCCTCGATCCCGCGTCCGTCCCGGTGAGCGGCGGCAGTCCCTGGAAGGAGTCGAACAGGAAGTAGTGGTCGATCCCGTCCGGGTTCTCGCGCGCATGCGCTCGCCTCGCCGCCACGGCCGATCGCCCGGCGCCCACTCCGAACTCCAGGTAGTGCCCGCGCGAGCGGGACTCGCGGACGAAGAAGGCCACCAGCGCATGCACGTCCACGCGACCCGAGGCGGACCGCAGCGACGGCCACTCCGCGAAGTAGGGGAGCGGATCGAGTTCGTCCAGCCGCTGGTGCCGAGGCGCCGAACCGAGGACGACCGGGCTCATGCCGCGCGCCGCGGAGCCGCGCCGCGTGCCGTCAGCCGGGCGACCGCCTTCGTGATGTGGTTCTCCGTGGGCGTCGGTCGTGAGCGGGTGTTCCGGGTCTTCTCGGGCATGCGGGCTCCTCGGCGGGGCTCCGGCGTCCGGGATCGGGACCGGGCCTCCTCGGGTCGTTATCGGACCCGCGACGCTCCGGCTTGAACAACGCGATCGCGTCCCATGCCTCGTTCCGGCGTGGCGGGCCGCAGCCGGTCTCAGCCGACTTGGCGAGCGCCGCCGGCATCCCCGATAGTGCTCGTCCCGCTTCGCGCCGACCCCATCCACGCTGGAGGACGCATGAACCGACGACGCCTCGTGACCGGGGGCATCCTGATCGCCGCCATCGCCCTGCTGGGCTGGACCTATGTCCAGAACCTGGTGCCGGCCGTGCACCCCGATCATGACCACGGGCTCGAGAACATCGCCGGTGGCGGCTTCCTTCGAGTCGAGGCCGTCGAGGGCGGGAAGCGGAACCTCGTGGGCCGTCCGGGCCGGGTGCTGGTGCTGCACTGGTTCGCACTCGGCTCCGAGATGACCAAGGCCGAGTTGCCGCTGCTGGTGGATTACGCGAAATCGGTGGCCGGTGACGACGGCATCGAGGTGGTGATGATCGCCGTCGGCACTCCGCGCAAGCAGGTGCTCGAGTGGGCCCACGACCACGGGGTGCCCACGAAGGGGCTGTACGTGGATCCGGAGCGCAAGGTCGCGCGGCTGATCGGCGTGCACCGGACTCCCGAGACGCTCATCTACGGCCCTGAGGGCCGGCTCGCGCACCAAGCCCGCGGCCCGATCCAGTGGAGCGATCCCGACACGCGCCGGGCCATCGCCGCAAGCGGCCATCACGAGGGAGACGGGCACCAGCACTGAGCCACCTCGTCCGGGAGGGCAGGGACCGCATGCGGATGGACCGCGACCGCTGGGCGTGGCTCGCACTCGTGTCGTCGCTGCTCGTCGCCGCGCTGGCCTCGACGCGCGACCTGTGGGCGACGGACCTCGGCTGGCAGCTCGCCGCCGGTCGCTGGATCCTGGCGCATGGCTGGCCGTCCGGCGATGCGCTGTCCTGGACGGTGCCCGGCGCGCCGTGGATCGAACCGCGCTGGCTCTGGTGCGTGACACTGGCCTCGCTCTGGGATGGGGCCGGTGCCGGGAGCGTCGTGCTGCTCTCAGCGGCCCTGCACACGTCGGCATTCGCGATCGCGCTGCGGGCCCGGCTCACCCCCTCGCGCATGGCGCTGGGGGCGGCGCTCGTGCTGCTGGCGACGCTGACCGCGAGTCAGCGGCTGTTCGCGAGGCCCGAGGCCGTCAGCTACCTGCTGTTCGCCGTATTCCTCGCGGCGATCGACGCCGACCGCAGGCGCCCGAGCCCGCGCGTGCTGGCGCTCGTCGCCCTCCAGGTGCTGTGGGCCAATGCCCACTCGCTCTTCCCGCTCGGCCCCGTACTGCTCGCAGCCTCGGCGGCCGTATCGCTTCCACGCGCCCTGCGCGACCCGGAGGAGCGCCGGCGTGTCCTTCGGCATGGCGCGCTCGCGCTCGCGGCCGGGGCCGTGAGCCTGCTCAACCCGTGGGGCATCGAGACACTGCGCCTGGCGCTCACGTTCGCCGGGCAGGTGCGCGCCGGGGCCGCGCACGACCTGCTGCCCGAACTCGCCGGGGCCGCCACGTTCGGGCTGCGCTACGTCGCGACGGCCGCGGCCGCCGCGACCGCGCTGACCCTGCTGGGGCTCGCCGTGCGGGCCCCGCGCCGGCTCGACCCCTTCCTCGCGGCCGCAGTGGCGCTGGGCGCCGTCGCGGGCTGGTCGTCCATCCGCAATCTCCCGCTCTTCGCACTCGCGGCCATCCCGTTCGGCCTGGCGCTGTCACCCGAGACGGCCGCCGCGAGTCCCCGGCGGGCCGCACGCCTCGTGCCGGCGCTGCTCCTCGCCGCGTGCGCGGCACTCGCGTGGTCGCTCGTGACCGGCCGCTTCTTCACGTGGCAGCGCGACAGTGGTTCGACCGGGTTCTCGGTCGCGGAGCATCGCTACCCGGAAGCGGTCGCACGCGCCGTGGCCGCGCTGCCCGCGGTGGAAGGCCGCCGCCCGCGCGTGTGGGCCACGATGCTCGAATCCAACTGGCTGCTCACCGAGGGCGTGCCCTCGCACTTCGACACCCGCATCGAGCCCTTCGGGGAGGCGAGACTCTCGGAGCACGTGGCCGCCCTGGCGGGGGGCGAGGCGTGGCGCCGCATGGTCCAGAGGGACGACATCGAGGTCGCGGTCGTGTCCCTGGAGGCCACCGACCTGATCCGGGCGCTGGCGGCGGAGCGCTCGACGTGGCGGGCGTTCGCGATGGATGGCGTGGCCGTCGCCTTCGCGCGCACGGACCGCTTCGGTGAGTCCGAGGTCCCAGCGCTCGTGCTCGACAGGCTGGCGGCAAGCCTCGTGCGTTCGCTCGAGACGCGATCCGACCCCTCGGGTCTTGGCCGGGCGGTGCCGGCGGCGCGCTGGCACCGCGTCGGAGGGGGGCTCTTCCAACTCGGCCGCGCGGACCTCGCCGAGCGATTCCTCGTGGCGGCGCTGGATCGGGATCCGGGTCTGACCGCCACCCGACTGACGCTGGCGAACGTCGTCGAGGCGCTCGGAAGGGCCGAGGAGGCCTTCGACCTCCGGCGGGAGGCGTACCGCCGAGACCCGCGTGACGCCGATGCGCTGACCCAGTTCGCCGTGGACCTTCTTGTCCGGGGCCGGCTGCTCGACTTGGAGCCGGCGCTCGCGCGCGCCTCGGAGAGGTTCCCCTCGCATGCCCTGACCTGGGCCCTGCTCGGGGAGGCGCGCGCGCTCCAGGGAAGGCGTGCGGATGCGATCGCCTGCCTCCAGCATGCCCTTCGGCTCCAACCCGAGCGCGAGCAGTTCCGGCGACGGCTCGACGTCATCCGGAGCGTGCCGCGCTGAGCGCGCGCCACACCGACAGCGAGGGCCGCCTCCTCACGGAGACGGCCCTCGTGTCCAAGCCAGGCTGCAGGGTTCAGCGATAGGTGGTCTTGATCTGGCCCCACGTACGGGAAGCGGCCGGCACCGGGCGGTCGTTGGTCATGTAGACCTTCCACTCGGTGATGAAACCGAGATCGCCACCCGCCCAATCCGCGACCGACAGGACGAAGCAGCCGCCCTTCGGGAGGCCGGCGAACACCGCCAGCGGCGTGTTCGGCTTGTAGCAGCCAGCGGGAACGGTCGTCGGGTTGGTGCCATCGGCGATCCCGGCGGCCGCATCGGTCTGGAACAGATAGGGCACGGGGGCGATCGGCGTCGAGCCGGCGCCGCCGAGATTGGCCGACGCGCCGAACCCGGTGCCCGTACCGCAGGGGGCGGGAATGGTCGTGCCGGTCCCGCGCGGACGGCAGAGCAGCTTGGCGCTCGCCATGGACGGTCCGCCGCCGCACGGCACGTAGTCGAGCTGGAGGATGAGGTCGCCGACCCACGTGTGGGCCATCGTCACCTCGGCCATCACGTCGAGCAGCACGTCGCCGTCATTCGGCGTCGGGATGGTGCCGGCGACGAGCTGAACGCGCCCGTTGTCCGGGATGTTGAATGCCGGCGAGAGCACCTGCGCCTCGACCTTGTAGCCATTGAGCGAGCACGTCGGATTGGCCTCGGGTGCGATGGTCTCCGGCTCGCTGATCTTCGCCGCGAGGGCGACGCTCGACATGCACAGGCTCAGCGCGGCGAGCGTGAGCATTCCGTAACGAAGCTTCATGTGGGGCCTCCTCGAGTGGGGATGCTGGCCCGCCGGACTCGGATCGAGCCACGACATCGGGCCTGGGGAAGCGGACCTGCGCGCCAGCACGCGCTGCCTGTCGCATGCCGACTTGTCAAAGTTCTAGCACAGTGACCCTGACTCCTTAAGGCAATTCGCGTGCATCCACCCGATCCGACGCATTGAGTCAGCCCGACTAAGTGAAGTTTGGGAGGAGGAAACCTGGAGTCGCACACCCCGCGAGTCGTCACCACTCAGGCGGCGGCGTCGAGCACCTCACGGACCTTGCGGGCCAGGGCCTCGGGTCCGAAGGGCTTCGCCAGGAAGTGCATCCCCTCGGGCACCTGCCCGGTGAGGCTGTCCTGCCCGTAGCCCGAGACGTAGAGCACCTTGAGCCTGGCGTGGCCGTTCGAGAGTCGTGCCGCGAGGTCGCGACCCCGTAGGCCGGGCATGATGACGTCGGTCACGAGCAGATCGACTCCCGTCCCGAGGCGTTCCGCCAGCGCCAGCGCCGCCGTCCCATCAGGGGCCGAGTGCACCGTGTAGCCCAACCCGCGCAGGACCCGCTCGGTGAGTGCACGGATCGCCGGTTCGTCCTCGGCGATCAGGATGGTTTCGCGGCCCCCGACGACGGGTGTGGGGTGAAGCACCGGCGCCATGTCACGCGACTCTCGGCCCAGAGCCGGGAGCCGGACGCGGAACGTGGCCCCTTCGCCGGGAGCGCTCTCGACCCGGATGTGCCCGCCGGCCTGCTGCACGATGCCGTAGCACGTGGCCAGTCCCAGCCCGGTGCCATGCCCGATCGGCTTGGTCGTGAAGAAGGGCTCGAACACACGCGCCTGGACCTCGGGGGTCATTCCCGTTCCCTGGTCGGTCACCGCGATCTCCACGAACGCGCCCGCGCGGGAGGCCTCCGGCGATTCGTGCCCCGCGGCGGGCACGTCCACACTGCGCAGGGCGAGTGTCACGCGTCCGCCGTCCGGCATCGCATCGCGCGCATTCACCACCAGGTTCACGAGCACCTGCTCCAACTGCCCGCGGTCGATACGCACGAATCCGACCTCGCCGTCGGTCCTGGTGACGAGATCGATGTGCTCGCCGATGAGCCGGCGCAGCATGCGCTGGCTGCTCTTCACCATCTCGACCGGGTCGAACACGGTGGACTCGACGATCTCGCGCCGGGCGAACGCGAGCAGCTGACGCGTCAGTTCCGAGGCGCGCTTGGCGGCGTACTCGATCTGCTCGAGGTCGGCGGTGGCGGGATGATGGGCGGCCAGGCCCTTGCGCGCGAGCGCCGCATGCCCGCTCACCACCGTGAGCAGGTTGTTGAAGTCGTGTGCGACGCCTCCGGCGAGCTGCCCGACCGCCTCGAGCTTCTGGGACTGACGCAGCTGCGCCTCCAGCGAGCGGCGCTCCGTCACGTCCTGGACCACCGAGATGAAGTAGCGGGGGCGCCGTTCCGCATCGCGCAACAGACGCGTCGTGATCTGGCAGGCGAACTCCTCCCCGGACCGACGGATGCAACGGACCTCCCAGCTTCCGGAGTCCATCCGGCCCTCCAGCATGTCGCGGATGCGGCCGCGGTCCGTCTCGTGCTCCGCCTCATGGGAGAGGTCGCGGATGTCCAGACGCATCATCTCCTCGCGCGAGTAGCCGAAGATGTCGCACATGCGCTGATTGACGCGCACGAAGCGCCCCTCCGGCGAGACCTGGCACATCCCCACGGCCGCCTGCTCGAACGTGGACCGGAATCGCTGCTCGCTCTCAGTGAGCGCGGCGCGCGCGCGCTCGAGCGCGGCGAGGTGATCGCGCAGCGCCTCGCCCATGCGTTCGATCGTGCCACCGAGCTGCCGCACCTCGAGGATGGGCGTCTGCGGGGCCGGCTCGGGCGCCAGTTGCAGGGCCCCGATGCGCTGACTGCGTTCGACCAACCGCGTCAGTGGCCCCGAGATCCGCGCGGCGATCGCCGAGGATGCCGCAATGCCGAGCAGGAGCGTCAGGAGCGCGAGCAAGAGGATGAAGACCGGGTCGTGACGCGTCGTGGCGAGCAGGTCATCCTCGGGGAGCGAGACGCCCACCCACAGCCCCCGGTCGGGCCCGAGGCCGAAACGCTCGAAGCCGCCCCAGAAGACCCGGGAGCCCACCTTGAACCGGAACGGAGCGGAGTCATCCGAGGGGCGCGCCCGCCACTGCGCGGCCCACGCGGCCAGTTCCGCGTCGCCGATGGCATCCAGCGGCTGCAGCAGCGCCGCGAGCCGGTCCGATTCGCGCGACAGGTGCGGCGCCTCCGGCAGCCCGACGACCCGCCCCGAATCGGTGAACACGAAGACGCGGCCGCGCTCGGTCGGGCGCTGCGCACGCACGAAGCCACTCAGGTCGTCGAGCAGCAGGTCGTAGGCCACGATGAGCAGGTCGCCCTGAGGCGTGCGGGCGGCGACCGACGCCGAGATCCCCGGGGTCTTGCTCGTGAAGAGCGTGTACGCGTCGGTCCACGCCACGAACGCCTCAGGCCCCGACGAGATGCCCGCCGACTCGAGTTCCGCCCGCCTCGCGACCGCCCGCAGCAGCCACTCGCGCCGGCGCGGGTCGTAACCGGGCATGGGCTGCTCCCAGGTCTGCTGGACGCGCTCACCGCCCGGCGCCCACAGCGTCCACACGCTGCGCTCCCCCCAGCTCGAGGCGCGGAACTCGCGCGTGAAGTATTGAGGGGCGATCGTGGAAGGCGGCGGCAGGTCGGTGCGGCCGGCGAGCAGGGGGGAGCGCGTGACGAGCGAGTCGTAGCGCATCACGAGGAACTGGTAGCCGGTCGTGTCCCCCAGCATCACGGAGCCGACCGAAGGAAGGTGCTGCACCTCGGGCAGCATCGCCTTGGTCAGGGGCCCGGACTCGAAGGGCTCCAGACGTCCCGCCTCGGCCTGCCGGAATTGCACCGCGAGTCGGCTTCGGATCGTCCCGAACAGGCGGTCCAGCTCCGAGTGCACGTGCGACTGCGCACTGCCGAGGAGCTTGGGGGCCAGGTCCCGGACCAGGCGGTCGCGCTGGACGAACGACAAGGCGAGGAGCACGACCGTGAGCAGCACGACGATCGCGCCGAACGCCAGCATGAGCGTCCGCCGCACGGTGAGGGTCATGGCCTGCCATTCTGCACCCCGACCCGGGGAGCGACAACCAGGACACGCCGAGCGGGAGAGCGGTCTCCCCGGGGCCGGAGCCCCGGGGAGCCGTCATCGCGGCTTCTGAAGAAGCCCCCACTTCAAGCCGCGATCATCGCATGGCGGGAACCTCGGGCTCCCGCCGACATCACCGGGGAGCAGAGTCCACCCGGCGGCTTGACCCGCGCTTGAGCACCTCGCTGCAACGCCTTCCGTCCCAGCGCGTTGCACGATCCTTCGCATGGACTTCCCGAAAGGGGTTCAGGCCAGCCCGACGCGCTCCAGCAGGCTCGGATAGCGCGCATCGCCGCGGATCGCGTCGAGTCTCGGGTGCACCCGCAGGAAGACGAGGCCGGTCGCGCCCTCCTCCACGGCGCGTTCCAGCCACTCGAAGGCCTCGTCGACGTCGCCGAGACTCGCATGCAGGGCCGCGATGCCCCAGGCCGACACGACGCGGTGGGCGCGCGCGGCCGTCAGTTCGGCGAGGATGCGACGCGCCTCCGCCTCGCGGCCGCTGCTCGCCTCGAGATGGGCGAGGCCGAAGGAAGGTCCGGCCACGCCTCCCGCGAGGCGGCGGCCCTCCTCGTACTGCTGGCGCGCCTCGTCGAAGTGCCCGAGCGCCTCGAGCGAACGGGCGAGGTCGGTATGGGCGCCGTCGAAGCGCGGGTCGAGCTCGATCGCCATGCGGTAGTAGAGGACGGACTTCTCGTACTGCCGCGCGTAGTAGTAGGCGTCTCCCACCGTCGTGTGGATGATCATCGAGAGCGGGTCGAGGCTCAGCGCCTTGAGCATCTCGCGCTGCGCCTCCGGGTGGCGCTCGGTGCAGTAGTAGACCCGCCCCAGGATGAAGTGAGCCGAGGGAAGGCCCGGGTTGAGTTCGATCGCGCGCTGGAGCGATTCGAGCGCGCCGCGGAAGTCGCGCCGATTCAGCTTGAGCGTCCCGAGCGCCGCGTGCGACTCCGCCAGACTGTCGTCGAGTGCGAGTGCGCGGGCCACGCTCTCGAACCCCAGCGCGCTGGCCTCGGCCGGCTGCGCCATGCCGCGCGACGCACGCACCAGGTGGCACTCGGCGACCCCGGCCCACGCCGGGGCGAACCGTGAGTCGAACTCGAGCGCCCGCTGGAAGTGTCGCAGGGCGAGCTCCACCGCCTGCGGCGAGCTGGCGGCCAGGTGATGCCTTCCCTTGAGGTAGGCATCCTGCGCCTCCGCGTGCACGGCCGACCGCCGGGCGAGTTGCCGAGCCTCGCGCGGGGTGACCTGCACGGCGATCTCGCGCGCCACGGTCTCGGCCACCTCGCTCTGCAGCGCGAGCACGTCCTCGACCTGCCGGTCGTATCGCGCCGACCAGCGCGTCTCGTCGGTTCGCGCCGAGACCAGCCGCACATGAATGCGCACACGGCCGGCGACCTGTAACGCCGAGCCCTCGAGGACCGCGTCCACGTTCAGCTCGCGCGCGATCTCCGGCAGTCCGAGCGTGGCGCCCTTGTACTTCATCGCCGACGTGCGCGAGATGACGCGCAGCGCCTGGATGCTCGCCAGTTCGGAGATGAGCAATTCGGTCATGCCGTCGGCGAAGTACTCCTGCTCGGGATCCTTCGAGACATTGCCGAACGGGAGCACGGCGATCGACCGGATGTCGTCCGCGGCGGCGTCCGAACCTGCGGCCGCCGGCATGACGAGACGCCGGAGCGCCTCCGCCACCGTTCGGGCGGACTCGGGCCGCTGCGCCCGGTCCTTGGCCAGACACCGCTCGACCAGCGCCTCGAGTCCCGCCGGCGCCTCCGCGCGCAGGGCGCGCAGGGGAGGGGGCGCACTGTTCAGGATCTCGAACATCATCGCCTCCGGCCGCTCCTTCTGGAACGGCCGCCGGCCCGTGCTCAGTTCATAGAGCAGCACGCCCAGCGCATACAGGTCGGTGCGATCATCCTCCGCCTCGCCCAGCAACTGTTCCGGGGCCATGTAGGGCAGCGAGCCCACCATCGTCCCCGGGGCGGTGAGGCTGGCGCTCGCGGCAGAGGCGTGCTGGAGGCGCGCCACCCCGAAGTCGAGGATCTTGGCCTGTCCCGACGAGGTGAGCACGATGTTCGCGGGCTTGAGGTCGCGGTGCAGGATGCCCAGGTCGTGCGCCTGCGCCAGCGCCTCCGCGATCTCGGCTCCCAGCCGCAGGAGTTCGCCGATCTCGAGCGGGCCCTGGCGGAGGCGGTCGTGGAGCGAGCCGCCGGGCACGTGCTCCATGACCAGGAAGTCCAGCCCGCCGTCTCGGTCGAAGTCGAAGATCGTCGCGATGCCCGCGTGAGACAGCTTCGCCAGCAGGTGCGCCTCCCGGCGGAAGCGCTCACGCGTGACGGCATCGTCCAGCGACCCGGCGGAGAGCAGCTTGATGGCGACCGTACGGTCGAGGTTCCGGTCGTGCGCCTTCCACACCTCGCCCATACCGCCGGCGCCGATCCGCTCGACGAGAGCGTAGTGCGAAAGGGTGCTTCCCGGCTCCCGCGTCATGCTTGCCCCTTGAGCATGCGCGCAGTGTAATCGAGCCCATCGCGCCGGGCGAAAGCGGGCGCCACGCGCATCGCCGTGTCCCCGACTTCGGCGAAGCCGCCGCGCGGCTCAAGGGGCCGAAGGCGGGGCCCCGGGACTCCCGAGCAGGAACGACACCACGTCGGCCGCCGAGTAGCGCGTGCGGCCCGCAAGGAAGTCCCCAATGGAGCGCAGGTCGTCGCCACTCGTCAGCAGCGGCGGCTCCGGGCCCCGGTCACCTCGAGCCTGCGCGAGTCCGATGTTGGCGAACAGCGCATTGCACAGGCAGCGGCGTCCCTCCGTGTCGGTGCGGCGGCCGCCCTTCCCGACGTACGCCTCGACCGGTTCGCTCGCGCAGCGGAAGCCGAGGCGGCCATCGGGACGCCGGTAGGCCGAGCGCAGGTACCCCAGGTCGCACCGCCGCTCGCGCTCACGATCCTGGGCCGGATCGCCGGGCCACTCCACACGCTTGAACGGATAGCCGGTGGGGGAGGCGGCGGGGTCGGTGCGCACATCCACCTCGCCTCGTGCGGCGTGGCGGAGCACCGATCGCTTGAGCGCCTCGTCGAGGCCAGACTCATCGCAGTAGGCGAACAGCGTTCCGGCCTGCACACCGGCCGCACCGGCTGCCTGCGCCTCGCGCACCGCACCGTGGCGCATCATGCCGCCGGCCAGCCAGAAGGGCAGGCCGAGATCGCGCACGCGCCCGAGATCCACCACATCCCTCTCGCCGTAGCGCGGCTCCCCTCGCTCGTTCAACTGCCGCTCGCCGCGCGGCGGGGCGTTGTGGCCGCCGGCCGTCGGCCCTTCGATGACGAAGCCGTCGACGCGCCCCGTCGCCTTGCGGGCCAGGGTCGTCGCGAGGGCGTGACTCGCGACGATCGGCAGGAACGCCGGCCGGGGCAGCGGAACCGGGAGCGGGCTGAAGTGCTCACCCGGGTCGAAGGTCAACGTCTCGATGACCCCGCCCGACTCGCCCTCGACCTCCAGCCGGATCGAGGCGGGCCGGTGCTCGCTGAGGGCGTCGAGCACGCCGGGGATCTCGCGTGGGATGCCCGCCCCCATCAGCACCACATCCACCCCCGCCAGCATCGCGCCGTAGAGCGAGGCGAGGTTCGGCAATTGCACCTTGGTCAGCAGGTTGATCCCGACCCGCCCGGAGTGACCCTCCTTCGCCAGATGCACCTCGACGAACGAGGCGAGCATGATGATGCGCTGGCGGAGCGGATCGGACACGTGACGCTGCATCGGAAGCAGGACGAACGGCTCTCCGGGTGCGCGTCCGCCCGGCCGGAAGAACCGCCGGAGCACGGACGAGACGGTCTGCGGCAGGGGGAAGTGGTCCATCGCGCGCCGCACGTGGCCGCCGGGATCGCCCTCCTGGAGCCGTCGTGCGAGCAAGGTGTCCACGGCGGTTCCCGAGACCACGCCCAGTTGGCCTGCGAGCGAGACGGCGCGAGCCAGCGACCAGTCCGAGATGCCGATGCCCATGCCTCCCTGGATGACGGTGGGCAGCGTGTGGGCGTACATGGCGGATCCCCCAGGATGGGAACGCGGGACCGGACACACGGAGGCGAGACGCACCGCCTCACGCTCCGACCCGGACATGCGCGGCGGCCCCAAGCGATCGCCTGCGGGATACCGGCACACCGCACGCTACGCCTCGGCGGGCGGCGCGACAGCGGTCCGATGGGAGTAGTGCGGCCGCTGGCTCAGGACTCCGAGTGCACCGCGCAGAGGTGGCACGTGCGGTGCAGCACCGTGAACCCGGTCAGTTCGACCCAGGCCGAGCGGTGCGTGTCGCAGGCGGCCTCCTCGCGCATGAGGTCGGTGGAGAGGTACTTCTTGTTGCTGTCGGGGAAGACAGTGGCGACCACGGCGTCGTCCCCGAGGCCGTCGAGCACCGCCAGCGCCCCGAGGAAGTTGGCGCCCGAGGAGATGCCCACCGCCAGCCCCAGTGAGGACGCCAGCTTCTGGGCCATCCGGATGGCATCGCCGTCCGAGACCGCGACCACCGCATCGAGCGCGTCGAGTTCCACGATCTCGGGGACGAACTCGTCGGAGATGCCCTGGATCCGGTGCTGTCCGATCTTGCGGCCGGTCGTGAGCGTCGGGGACTCGGCCGGCTCCAGCGGATGCACGCGCACCGAGGAACGCAGCCGCCGGAGATGCCGCCCCACGCCCATCACCGTGCCGCCGGTGCCGACGCCCGCCACGAATGCATCGGGCTGGAGTCCCTGCGATTGCAACTGCCACCACAGCTCGGGTCCCGTCGAGCGTTCGTGCGCCTCCGCGTTGTCGGCATTGGCGAACTGCCTCGGCAGGAACACGTGGGATCTCGAGGCGGCCAGGGCCTCGGCCTGCTGGATGCTACCGAGGAAGCCGCCCTCGTCGCGTCCGACCGGCACGACCGTGGCGCCGAGTCCGCGGATCAGGTCCACTCGCTCGCGGCTCATCCAGTCCGGCATGAAGATGGTGACCGGGTGCCCGAGCGAACGCCCCACCGCCGCGAACGAGATGCCGGTGTTGCCGCTCGTGGCCTCGGCGATGGTGTCCCCGGGCGCGATGCGGCCCTCCGCGTAGGCCCGGCGGAGGATGTGCAGCGCCATGCGGTCCTTGATGCTGCCCGTCATGTTGAACTGCTCGGCCTTGGCGTACACCACGCGGCGGCGCCCGCGGTCGGTGCATTCGATCGCGAGCATCGGGGTGTTGCCGATCATCCGGCCCAGCGACCGCAGCCGGTCCGCGAGCCTCGGTTCGAGCGGAACCGTCATGGGCGTCCTTCGCCTCGGGGGCGGGGGGAGTCGCCGGCAGGCGTGTGCCGCCGCCGGTTCGAGCGAGCCTAGGCGTCGCGGACCCGCCGCTCCATGCGACTTTCGGAGGGGGGCGGGGGAAGTGCGAAGCCACTGGAGTTCCCCGGGCCGGCCCGCCGATACCACCGGGAACCCGGGAGGCCCCATGACCATGAACCCGTTCCGTCGTCTGTCGCATGCATCACTCGTGATCCTCGTCACGCTGATCGCCGCCGGCTGCGCCGGTCCCTCCAAACTGGCCCAGCGCAGCGAGCAGAATCTCGCCAAGGGCGACATCTGGAAGGCCTGGCACCAGGCCACGCGCGCACTCGACCGCGAACCCATGAACCCGCGCGCCAAGAGCGCGGTCGCCGCCGCCGGTCAGGTGATCGCCGAGGACTGGCAGCGCCGGATCCGGGCGCTCGCCTCGGTGGACAGCGTGCAGGCCGCCGAACAGATGCTCGCATTCACGGACTTCCGCTCCTCGGCGGCGCGCTACACCACCATTCCCGTCGCCGACACGTGGGCCGGCGAGGAGCGGGCGCTCCGCCGCGCCGGGGCGCATCACTTCTACACCGCCGGACGGAGGGCCGCCTCGGCGGCGCGCCCCAAGGCCGCCTACCAGTGCTTCCTCGACTGCGAGCGCTTCATCCCCGGCTACCGGGACGTTCCGCGCCTGGCCGAGGCGGCCTTCGAGAAGGCCGTGAGCCGCATCGCGGTGCTGCCCTTCGCCGTGCGCAGCGGAGAGCCGGGGTTCGGCCGCGAAGTCGCCGAGGAGTGGCGCGGCGCGCTCGCCGAGGGCCTGTCGCCGCCGCATGCCCGCTTCACCCGGCTGCTCGGCTCGGAGGCCACGGACTCGCGCATGACCGTTTCGCAGCTGGGGCAGCTCACGCGCGAAGAGGCCATCCGGCTCGGGCGCAAGAGCGGCGCACAGCGGGTGGTGTGGGGGGAGATCGGCCCGGTGAGCTCCGAAACGCAGCTCCACTACTTCCGTGACGTCGTGTCGCGCCGCATCACGCAGAAGGGCGCCGACGGCAAGAGCGTCACGCGCTGGGTGGACGTGCCCATCGAGGTCGTCGCCCGCGTGCGGGACGTGTCGGTGGACGTGAGCCACGAGGTCATCGCCACCGACAACGGCGCCACGCTCGCGCGGCAGCGCACCCCTCGCACCACGCGCGCGCGCGTCGTCTGGACGTCGTACGTGCCGGTGGGCGATCCGGGGCACTACGCGCTCGTGTCGGAGGCCGTCCGCACGTCCGATCCCGCGCGCGCCAAGGACGTCGAGACGCGCTGGAAGGCGGTCTGTGGAGAGTCCACGACACTGCAGCAGGTGCTGGCCGCGAGGCGCGAAACGCGCGGCGAGGCCGGCTACGACCCGGGCGTGCTCGGCCGATTCGCCGCCGGCACCGCCTTCGTGTTCCTCAAGGAGCTCCCGCCGGCCAAGGACCTCGCTGCGGCCATCGTCCGCCGGGGCTGGCAGCCGCTGCTCGACGATCTCGCGCGGCTCGACCGCACGGATGACGCCGACCTCGGAGTGGCCGCCTCGGACGATTCGCGCTGACCTCGCGGCCGAACGGGCCGCAGGCCATCCACACGAAGGGGGCGGGGCGCTCACGCGCTCCGCCCCCTTCGCGCTGCCCGGTCCCGACTCGTCCCGCGTGCCCCGGCCCCGGCCTTGCGGGATGCACCCTCCGATGACAGGCTGGCGCGGGTGGGTCGCAGATGTGGCGTTGCACGCACAAGAGGAGGAGCCGACATGGCCGAGCAGAAGATCATCGCGGTGTTCGGGGCCACGGGGTCCCAGGGCGGCGGACTGGCGCGCGCGATCGCGGCCGACACCGGCGGCCCGTTCCGGGCCAGGGGCATCACGCGCCGGACCGACTCCGAGAAGGCGCGCGCGCTCGCGGCGCTCGGGATCGAGGTCGTGGCCGGCGACGCGGACGACCCGCCCAGCCTCGAGCGCGCTCTCGCGGGGGCGTACGGCGCCTTCTGCGTCACCAACTTCTGGGAGCACTTCTCGGCCGAGCGCGAAGGAGCGCAGGCCACCGCCATGGCGCGCGCCACCAAGCAGGCCGGGCTCCAGCACGTGGTGTGGTCCACGCTCGAGGACACACGCGTGCGGCTCCCGATCAGCGACCCGCGGATGCCGACCCTGCACGGCAAGTACAACGTGCCGCACTTCGACTCGAAGGGCGCCGTGGACCAGGTCTTCACCGAGGCGGGGGCGCCGACGACGTTCCTGCTCACCTCCTTCTACTGGGACAACTTCATCCACTTCGGGATGAACCCCAAGCCGGGCCCGGACGGCGGCCTCGTGCTCGCCATGCCGCTCGGCGGCGCGCGCCTTCCCGGCATCGCGGCCGAGGACATCGGCCGCTGCGCGCTCGGCGTCTTCCGTCGCGGGCCGGGCACTGCCGGCCAGTACATCGGCATCGCCGGCGAGGTCCTCTCGGGCGAGGAGATGGCGGCCAAGATGGGGCGCGCGCTGGGGCGGACGGTCACGTTCGCCGACGTCCCCTTCGACGTCTACCGCGGCTTCGGGTTCCCCGGCGCCGACGACCTGGGCAACATGTTCCAGTACCAGGCCCTCTTCCAGGAGCACTTCGTGCGGAGCCGCGATCTCGCCCATTCGAAGGCGCTGAATCCGGCACTGCACTCGTTCGACGACTGGCTTCGCGAGAACGCCGGACGCATCCCGCTCGCATGAAGCGCCGCGCCGTGCGCCGCCGGCGCCGGCGAGCCACTCGGCCTGCGTGGACGCGCATGTCCCGTTCGCGCCTGCTCGACGTGCGGCTGTGCGACCTCGGGCTCAAGCTCGAGGGCACGTGGGTGGCCAAGTGCGTCGCCGAACTCGAGCATGACCTCGAACGCCGGGGCATGCGGTTCCGTCCGCATGTCTGGCTCTCGAGCGACTGGTTCACCCCCAACGGCGTACCGGGGGTCGCGATTCCGTTCTATCTCGCGCACCCCAAGCTGATGCGGCTGGAGCGGGCGCAGATGCTCGAGGTGGAGGGAGGCACGCACGAGAGTTGCCTCAAGATCCTGCGCCACGAGTGCGGCCACGCCCTTCAGCACGCCTACCGGCTGCAACTCCGGCCGTCATGGCGGCGCGTGTTCGGCAGCCCGACGCGCAAGTACCCGGAGCAGTACCGCCCCAATCCGTCCAGCCGCCGCTATGTGCAGCACTTGCGCATGTACTACGCGCAGAGCCATCCGGTCGAGGATTTCGCCGAGACGTTCGCGGTCTGGCTGCAGCCGCGGGCCCTGTGGCGCAAGCGCTACGCCGACTGGCCCGCACTCCGCAAGCTCGAGTACGTGGACCGGCTGATGGCCGAGATCGCGGACGTGAAGCCGCCGGTGCGCACGCGGCGGCGCGAGGAGAGCCTGCCCACCCTGCGCATGACGCTGCGCCAGTACTACGACGAGAAGCGCGACCAGTACTCGCTCGACCACCCCGACATCTTCGACCGCGACCTGCGCCGGCTGTTCTCCGATGAGCCGCGTCACCGGCGGTCGGAACTCGCCTCGGTGTTCCTGCGCCGCAACCGCGACGACATCCGGCGGCTGGTGGCGCGCTGGACGGGGGAGTACCAGTTCACGGTGGACCAGGTGCTCGCCGACATGATCGGCCGCTGCCGCGAGCTCAAGCTGCGGGCCGTGGGCACCGAACGCACGCTGCGCATGGACGCCGCGCTCATGCTGACGGTGAACACGATGAACTTCCTCCACACCAATCGAAGCTGGATCGCGCTATGAAGCGGCTTCGCGTCCTCGTGCTGGTGCATCCGACGCTGGTGCCGCCCGACTCGCTGGCGGGCCAGTCGAAGGAGGACATCTTCCGCTGGAAGACCGAGTACAACGTCGTCCAGACGCTGCGCGCCATGGGCCACGAGGCGCGCGCGCTCGGCGTACAGTACGAGTTGCTCCCGATCCGCGAGATGGTCACCGAGTGGGACCCGCACATCGTGTTCAACCTGCTCGAGGAGTTCCACGGCCTCAGCGAGTTCGACCAGCACGTCGTCAGCTACCTCGAGTTGCTACAGGTGCCGCACACCGGCTGCAATCCGCGCGGTCTCACCATCGCGCGCGACAAGGCGCTGTCCAAGAAGATCGCGGCCTACCATCACATCCACGCGCCGCGATTCGCCACGTTCCCCAAGCGCCGGCGCGTCAAGCGGCCGGCGGCGCTGACGTTCCCGCTCATCGTGAAGAGCCTGACCGAGGAGGCCTCGCTGGGCATCTCGCAGGCCTCGGTCGTGAACACGGACGACGAACTGGCCGAGCGGGTGGCCTTCGTGCACGAGCGCGTGGGCAGCGACGCGATCGCCGAGCAGTTCATCTCCGGGCGCGAGCTCTACGTGGGCGCCTACGGCAACGAGCAGGTCACCGTACTGCCGGTGTGGGAACTGCTGTTCGAGAACCTGGCGCCGGGGGCGGCCGCGATCGCGACGGCGCGCGTCAAGCATGATGCCCGCTACCAGGAGGAGCGCGGCATCTTCCAGCAGCAGGCCGAGAACCTCTCCGACGCGCTCACCGACCGCATCCGCCGCACCACGCGCCGCCTCTACAAGCTGCTCCACCTGAGCGGCTATGCGCGAATCGACTATCGGCTCAGGGAGGATGGCACGCTGTTCTTCCTCGAGGCGAACCCGAACCCCGAGATCGCGCCCGAGGAGGAGTTCGCCTCCGCGGCCGCCGCGACCGGCCTCGCGTATCCGGCCCTGCTGCAGAAGCTGCTCAACCTCGGGCTGAGGGCGGCCAAGGGCTAGTCCGAAGCTGGCCACGCCCGCGGCGGCGTCCTATGCTGCGGTCACGGAGGGATCCCATGACCATCGTGGCCCGCAAAGTGCAGTACTTCTACGCCCTGTTCAGCGCCGGCAGCGCCGACGCCCACGAGGCCCTGACCCACATCGCAGCGCTGGGGGCCAACCTGCTCGCACTCGTCACCGTGCCGATGGGGCCCGACACCGTCCAGTTCACGCTGTTCGCCGAGAACCCGCGCAAGCTGCAGAACATCGCACGCGATGCCGGACTGGCGCTCGACGGCCCGCACGAGGCCGTGCTGGTCCAGGGCACGGACGAGATCGGCACCATCGCCCGCATCCACGCCCAGTTGCGAGAGGCCGGCGTGGACTGCTACGCCTCGACCGGCGTGACCGACGGGCAGGGCTACTTCGGCTACATCCTCTACCTGCGGCCCGGCGATGCCGACCGTGCGACGCAGGCCCTCCAGCACTGACATCCCGCCCGGGTGGGTGGCCGCACCGCCCACGTCCAGGACACGAGACCAGGAGCGACCCGATGAGCAAGAAGCCGGTTCTCACCACCTCCGCCGGCGCGCCGGTGGCCGACAACCAGAACTCGGTCACGGCGGGTCCGCGCGGTCCGCTCCTGATGCAGGACTACGTCCTGCTCGAGAAGCTGGCGCATCAGAACCGCGAGCGCATCCCCGAGCGCACGGTGCACGCCAAGGGCTGGGGCGCCTTCGGCACGCTCACGGTGACGCACGACATCACGCGCTACACGCGTGCCCGGCTGTTCGCCAAGGTCGGCCAGAAGACCGAGATGCTGGCACGCTTCTCGACCGTGGCGGGGGAGGCCGGCGCCGCCGACGCCGAGCGCGACGTGCGCGGCTTCGCGCTCAAGTTCTACACCGAGGAGGGCAACTGGGACCTCGTCGGCAACAACACGCCCGTGTTCTTCCTCCGCGACCCGCTCAAGTTCCCAGACCTGAACC
>CAZMQP010000008.1:13519-21533 GCA_964568385.1 uncultured bacterium | reverse complement strand
CAACGGCACCTCGTCCTATGTCGACCTTCCGGCCAAGGCGGGCATGTCGGCGGCACGGAAGCGGGGTAAGCACCTGGGACGTCCTCGGAAGCTTGATCTGGCTCAACTGGCTCACGCGAGAGAGTTACTCGATCAGGGTAAGTCGCGGAACGAAGTGGCGCGGCTGTGGCTCGCGATCCGCTTCCCCGCGATCTCGGGCCATCCCTCGACGGCCCGCCATCCCTTCGCGCTCTCCTCGAGGCCCATCCGACGCATCAGGCCCGGCAGGATCGCCGCGAGCGATTCCATGCTCAACCCACTGCGTCCGGCAACCGGAGCGGCATGATCAGGCAGAGGAGGTCCTCCTCCGCCGGCGTCAGCGCCCCCACCGGCTCGATGACTCCCGCCGACAGCGCGGTCTTGAAACGGACGGTGATCTTCTCGGTCGGCAGGCTGCGCAGGATCTGCAGGAGATAGCGCGCGTTGTAGCCGATCTCCATGTCCTCGCCCGCGTACTCCGCCTCGACGGTCTGCTCCCCGGCGCCGAAATCGGGCGTCGCGGACGACACCGCGAACCTGCCGCCGCGCAGCGAGAATCGCACTTGGTTGGTGTTGCTGTCCGCGTGCGAGGCGACCAGGTCCACGGCGTCCACGACGTCGGAGCGCATCAGGCTCAGCGAGCGCGGGTTGTCCTTGGGGATGACCTGCTCGTAGTTGGGATACGGCCCCTCGATGAGGCGCGCCGACACCTGCACCAGGTACTCGCCCACGCGCGTCGAGAATCCGGCGTGGTTGCGGCCGTCGGCGACGCGGATCTCGACCGGGCTCGTGGCCTCCTGGGCGAAGCGGCCCACCATCTGCAGCACGCGGCCCGGCACGATGACGCCGTCCTTGGACAGGTCGCCGAAGGCGCCCTTGCGCGAGGCGCGGGCGAGCCGGTGGCCGTCGGTGGCGACGAACGTGAGGTGTTTGGCGTCGCCGTGGATGAGCACGCCCTGCAGCTGCGGCCGGGCGGGTTCGTCCGAGACGGCGTAGGCGGTGCGCTCGATCAGGCGCGAGATGGCGTCGCCCGCCAGCTCGATGCGCGCCTCGCCCTTGAGTTCGGGCACCCGCGGGTAGTCCTCCGCCATGGGCGTCGGGAACCGCGACCAGCCCTTGCCGTCGCCGTAGCGGGCCTCGAGCTGGCGTCCGTCGTGGGTGAGCGTGAGCGCGCCCTTGGGCATCTTGCGCAGCACGTCGTTGAAGTGGCGCGCCACCACGGCCATCCGGCCGGGCGTGCGGACCTGCGCCGGCACACGCACCGAGATGGTCACGTCGAGATCGGTGCCGGTCACGCGAAGCCCCTCGGCATCGGCCTCGAGGAGGACGCAATTCAGGAGGGGCTGGGTGCTCTTCTGCTGAACCGATCCCAGGGCGCGGCCCACCGCGAACGCGAGGTCGCCCTGCTGGATGGTGAGGTCCATGACGTCACTCCCTGACACTTGGGAACTGCATGTCCGGCTGCGGCTTCCGAGGCCACTCCGGGTCCCTCGGGGGGCTCGTTCGGAAGGCCGCTGCATTCTAGGTTCCACCCCCACCGGAGGCAAGGCTTGTGAACAGTCCTCGGGTGGCCTTCTAATTCCTTCTCGGATAGATAATTAAGAGCTAGTAGTAGTAGGCCCGGTGGGGTCTGTGGAGGGGCGTGGACGGACCCTACTCATCGTGTTGTGCTGCAACGCTTTGGGCTGTCCACCGAGGGTGTTGGCAACTCGCTCCCCCGTGAACAGCCCTCCACGACCACCCGGAACGGGGCCGAACGCTCCCCATTCCTCCACCGTCCGGCCAACAGTTCAGCCGGCCGCGATCGCCGTCATCAGGGCGTTGACGCGCTCGTGGAACGCCGGCTCCTCGACCATCTTCCGCCCCACCTGGTTGCAGGCGTAGAGCACGGTCGAGTGGTCGCGTCCGCCGAACACGCGGCCGATCTCGGCGAACGACTTGTCCGTCAGCTGGCGCATCAGGTACATCGCCACCTGCCGCGGCAGCGCCACCGTCTGCGTGCGCCGCTGGCCCATCATGACCTCGGGCTTGATGCCGAAGCGCTCCGCCACCAGCGCCACGATGCGCTCCGGCGAGGTGGTGTCGGCCTCGGGATGGACGTAGTCGGAGAGCACCTCCTCGGCCAGGCGCACGTCGATCGGCTGGTGCGTCAGCGAGGCGACCGCCAACAGGCGCACGAGGCATCCCTCCAGTTCGCGCACATTGCCGCGGATGCGGTCGGCCATCATGAGCAGCACGTCGTCCAGCACCTGCTCCGTGGCCCCCTCCTGCTCGCAGCGCTTGCGCAGGATGGCGATGCGGGTCTCGAGGTCGGGCAGCTTGATGTCGGCGATCAGCCCCTGGTTGAAGCGCGAGATCAGCCGCTCCTCGAGGCCGGCGATGTCCTTGGGGGCCTTGTCCGCCGTGACCACGACCTGCTTGTGGGCGTCGCGCAGGGCGTTGAACGTGTAGAAGAACTCCTCCTGCGTGCTCTCCTTGCCCGCCAGGAACTGGATGTCGTCGATCAGCAGCACGTCCACGTTGCGGTACTTGTTGCGGAACGCGAGCGTCTGGCCGTGCTGGATGGCGTAGATCATCTCGTTGGTGAAGCGCTCGGCCGGCACGTAGTGCACGCGCGCGTCGGGCCGCGCGTCCTTGACGCTGTGCCCGATGGCGTGGAGCAGATGGGTCTTGCCCAGCCCCGAGCCGCCGAAGATGAAGAGCGGGTTGTACACCAGCCCGGGCGTGCGCGAGACGGCCTGGCAGGCGGCGTGCGTGAAGCGGCTGCTGCCGCCGACCACGAACGTGTCGAACACGAGGCGCGGGTTGAGCTGGCTGTCGAACCAGTTCCGCGCCGGCTCGCGCGAGGCGGCCGGGGCCTCGGCCGCCGGTCCCTTGGCCGGGGGCGTGACTCCCGGAGGGGCGGCGGCCGGCGCCGCGGGGCGTGCGTCCACCGCCTGAGTCGGGGGCGGCAGCGCAGCAGGCTCGCGCGGCGAGAAGCGGATGTCGGGGCAGGCGCCGAGCACGTCGGTGAGCGCGTGCCGGAGCGTGGTCAGGTGGTGCTCGTGGATCCAGTCCACGAAGAAGGCGTTGGGCACCTCGAGGTCCACGAGGCGCGCGCCCAACTCGCGCGCGACGATGGGACTGAACCAGGTGTCGAACGCCTGGGTGCTGCTGAGACGGGACTGCACGGAGCGGAGCACCTGATCCCAGAGACGGGCGGTCTCGTCCGCGGTGACTGGCTGGACGGCCATGGTCGCGATCCTTGCCGAAGAAGGTTCACACTTCTCCACAGGGCTCGGGGCTCCGAGAGCGTTGCTCCATCGAGGCCGCGGGCCGTGCGGGGGGGGCTTCTGTGGAAATCTCCCACCACTCTTCTCCACATCCGGTGGAGAGGCCATAACGTGAAGCGGGACAGCGAGTCAGAGGCTCCTTTCGGGGCCCTCCTCCACACGTTCTCCACAGTCGTCGGGAGAGTCATGGGCGGCGGGAGGGAAGGGGACAGCGGGCCGGCCCCGGTGCTGCAGGCCAAATCCTTGTGGCACAAGCGATTGAGAATCCGTCCGGGGGGGTGGCCGAGGGCCGTTTCGGGCGTGGCCTGTCGGAGGGGTGAGGAAGCTAGCACCGTGAGGGGGGGGCCACAAGACCCTCGTCAAGTCGTTGCGCCCGTTCGCGTTGCCAGCCTGTTTCCACAGCCGCTCGCGCGCCGTCCCCGAGCCGCGGCTGCAACGCCTTGCTAGAACGGCAGATTGACGCCCGCGAACAGCGCCACGTCGTCGCGGAACGCGTCGCCCAGGTTGAGCTGGAACTCGCCCACCACGCTCATCCCGGCGTTGATCCCCCAGTCGGCCCCGAGGCGCACCGGCACCGAGACGTCGTTGCGGTTCTCGTCGTCGAGGTCGAAGCGGCTGAACAGGAGCCCGGTCCCGATGTAGCCGGTCAGGCGCTGCCCGCTCGCCAGCGCGAAGTCGCGGCTCACCACCGCCAGCGGGCCGAGCGCGAGGCTGGTGAAATCCTCCGAGGTGTCCACGCCCAGCGCGGCGCCGAGCGAGACGTCGAACGGGGAGGCCTCGGTCGCGGTCATGACGCGCGCCTTGAAGTCGCCGCCGATGCGCACCGACGTGCGCGTGGCCGAGCCGATGTCGTTGCGGACGAGGCCGCCCTGGAAGCCGAAGTCCACGCCGGGGTGGAGGCTCAGGCGCAGCTGGCCGAGCGCGCCGAGCGCATCGCCCGAGAGCACCAGGTAGCCGCCGGCCAGGTGGCCGTTCACCGGCAGGGGGGCCGCGCCGGTCGCCTGACCGAACACGGTTGCGGCGGCGGGTGCGGGCGCGAACAGCAGGCCGAGCACCGCCGCGATGAGCGCGCTGCGCATCACGGATCTCCTTCCTGGAGCGTAACGGGGAGCGTCCGTCCTGGACGCTGTACGCCGCCAGCGTCGTCGAGCGGGGCCGGCAGCGTCAAGCGCACTTGCCATCGGCTGGGCGGTCATGGTCCCATCGCCCGATGCGACTGCTCAGTGACTTCGACGGCGTCTGGACGCACCCGCGCGAGGAGGCCGCCGCGCAGGCGGCGGTGCTCGACGGCTGCCTCATCGATTGGGCCGGTCCCGCGCGGCGCGACGAGGCGCGCGCGGCGGTCGAGCGCATGCGCCACGAGGTGCGCGCGAATCCCCAGTCGTACGGCTGGGCGCCCGGCGGCCGGCTCTCGACGTTCGGCGACGAGGACCCCTTCGCCGAGCACAGCGCCGTGCTCCACTACCTCCACCTGCACGCCGGGGACGACCCCCTGCTCGCGGTGCTCCGCGATGCCGTCCTCGCGAACGGCCACGAGTCGCTCGAGACCTTCGGCGGCTGGTGCCACCGCGAGGGGGTGCAGCGGGTGGAGGGCGCGCGCGGCCCCGCGATCCTCGCCCCGGCGGCCGACGCCGGACGCGCGCTGCTCACGCGCGGCATCGAGATCGTGCTCGTCTCCAACTCCGGCACCGACAAGCTGGTGCGCTGGTTCAGCCACGCCGGGGTGCCCAACACCGTGCATCCGGAGCGGCCCGCCGGGTCGCTGTGGCTGCGCGGCGGCGCGCGCAAGTTCGTGCTCGAGCCGGGGCGCAGCGACATCCTGACGCTGGGCGGGCTCGCGATCGAGACGCGGCGGCCCCACTACGAGGAGATCCTGCGCGAGGAACTGCCGCAGGCGGTGGTCGGCGACGTGTTCTCGCTCGACCTGGCGCTGCCGCTGGCGCTCAAGCGCCGCGAGGCGGCCTGGCGCGACGTGCGCCTGTTCTGGCTCGCGCGCGACTACGCCAGCCCGATGATCCGGCGCGCGCTCGCCGCGCAGGCGCCCGAGGTGGAGATCGTCGAGGACGGCCTCGAGGGCGTGGCCGCCCGGCTCATGCGCGGCTGACCGGCCCGCCGCCGCGGCGGCGGTCGAAGAACGCCGACGCCCACGCGACCCGGTCGCGGAATCCGAGCCGGCGGGAGGTGGCGAGCGCCGGCGCGTTGATGTCGTTGACGAACAGGCAGACCTCGCGCGAGCGCGCCAGCAGCCGGCCGCACAGCTCGCCCAGCGCCTGCGTCGCGATGCCCTGGCCGCGGTGCTCGGGCGCCGTCCACACCCCGCTCACCTGCGCGGCGTCCGCCGTCAGCGCGCTGATGCTGGCGCGGAACACGAGTCCGCGGGCGTCCCGCCACACGTAGGTGAAGCCATCGCGGCAGTCCTCCTCGACGCGGCGGGCGTACGCGACGGCGTCCACGTCGCGCGGGTCCTCGAGCAGCTCCTCGGTGCGCATCGCGGCGCCGCTCGCGTAGAGCAGCGCGTAGTCCTCGCGCCGCGCGGTGCGCAGCTCGGGCAGCGGCGCCCCCGCGCGCAGCGCCTCGCGCGCGAGCGACTGGTAGCGCTGCCGCCGCTCGAGGCGCGGCGCGGGGGAGGGGCCGGGGAAGCGCTCGCGCAGCCAGCCGACCGTCGTTTCGGGGCCGATGACCTGGAAGCGCGACGGCATCAGGTCGAGCCGCGCGGCGGCGGCCTCGCCCAGCGCGCGCACCGCGTCGTCGTCGTCGCCGACCGGCAGCACGGCGCCCGAGCCGGCGCCGAGGTGGACGAGCGCCGTGAGCCGGCCGGCGCGCCGTGCGCCGATCCATTCGTCGCGCGGCCGCGCCAGCGCGTCGCGCAGCACGAGCGCCATCAGGTACACGTTCGCCACCGGATCGGCGTCGAGGAACGTGATCACCTCCGGCACGTCGAGCGGGCCGAGGCGGTCGATCGTCAGCGGGGGCGAGGCGGGGTCGGCGGTCATGACGGGGCTCCCTGAACGGCCCCCGACTCTACGCGCCGTCCGCGGCCGAGGCGAACCCCGTTCCGGCGACCCCGGCTTGGAGCGCCCGCGCCCCGCCCGTAGCATGCGGCCCCGGGAGGGCCCCGTGCCCGATTACGTGCTCGTGATCGAAGACGAGAAGGAGATCCGCGATCTCCTGCGCTACAACCTCGAGCGCGCCGGCTTCCGTGTCGCGGCCGCGTCCGATGGCGAGGACGGCCTGCGCCAGGTGTTCGCGTCGCGGCCCGACGCCCTCGTGCTCGACCTGATGCTGCCCGGCCATAACGGGCTCGAGATCCTGCGCGAGGTGCGCGGCGAGCCGGCTACCGCCGACCTGCCGGTGCTGGTGCTCACCGCGCGCGCCGCCGAGATGGACAAGCTGCTCGGCTTCGAGCGCGGCGCCGACGACTACCTCACCAAGCCGTTCAGTCCGCGCGTGCTGGTGGCGCGGCTGCAGGCGCTGCTGCGCCGCTCCAAGCCCGGGCGCACGACGCCCGCACTCGTGCACGGGCCGCTGCACGTGGACACGCAGGCGCGCGAGGTCTCGGTCGCCGGCCGCCGGCTGTCGCTCACGCCGCGCGAGTTCGACCTCATCGCCTTCCTCGCCCGGCATCCCGGCCGCGCGCTGTCGCGCGAGGAACTGCTGCGCAAGGTGTGGGGCTACGACTACCTCGGCGAGACGCGCACGGTGGACGTGCACGTGCGGCGGCTGCGCATGAAGCTCGGCGAGACCCACGCGCTGATCGAGACCGTGACGGGCGCCGGGTACAAGTTCGTGCCGCCGGCCGCCGAGCAGGACTGACGCGTGGCGCAGTCCCTGCGCACCCGCCTGCTGGTGACGCACGGGCTCGTGGTCGCCGCGACCGCGCTGGCGCTGGTCCTGCTGGCGCTCCGCGCCGAGCACCAGGCTTTCGAGCAGATGGCCGGCGGCGGGCACGTGCGGCTCTCGGACGTGCCGCTCGTGCGCGACTCGCTGCTCGCCGCGCTCGGCATCGTCGTGGCGGGCCTGCTGGTGACGCACGGGCTCTCCGGCCGCGTGGCCTCGCGGGTGCGCGCCCTCGAGCGCGTCGCGCGCGGCATCGGACGCGAAGGGCTGGCCCCGCGCGCCGAGGAGACGCCGGCCGACGAACTGGGCCGCCTCGGCCGCGTGCTCAACGAGATGGAGCGCGAGACGCGCGCCCGCATGCAGGCGCTGCAGCACGAGCGCGACGACCGCGAGCGCATCCTCGCGCACATGAACGACGGCGTCGCGCTGGTGGACGGCGCGGGCCGCGTCTCGCACGTGAACCACCGGTTGGCGTCGCTGCTCGGGGCCCCGCGCCCGGCCGACCCCGGCACGCCGTTCCAGTCGTTCGCGCGGGTGCCGGACCTGGACGAGGTCCTCGAGCTGGCCCGGCGCGAGCGGCGCACGGTGGAGCGCCAGGTGCGCCTGTGGTCGCCGCGCCCGCAGGTGCTGCGCGTCACCGCCACGCCGCTCGGCGGCCCGGCGCCCTCGCCGGTGCTGCTCGTGCTGCACGACCTCACCGAGGCCGAGCGGCTGCAGCGCCTGAGGCAGGACTTCGTGGCCAACGTGTCGCACGAGCTGCGCACGCCGATCACGTCGCTGCGCGGCTACGCCGAGACCCTGCTCGAGGGCGGGCTCGACGACGTGGAGCATCGCGAGTCCTTCGTGCGCCGCGCGGGACGCGCGCTCATCGTGTCCGTCTACGGCGC
>CAZMQP010000008.1:0-13509 GCA_964568385.1 uncultured bacterium | reverse complement strand
CGACCAGGCGGTGCGCCTGCAGGCGCTGGTCGAGGACCTGCTGTCGCTGGCCGAACTCGAGCAGCCCGACCTCGCGCTGCGCCGCGAGCGGTTCGACCTGCGCGCGGCGGTGGAGCGCCAGGTCGCGGTGCTGCGCGATGCGGCGCGCGCGGCGGGGATCGCGCTCGAACTCGCCCCCGGCGGCTCGGTGTGGGTGGAGGCGGACCGGGTGCAGATCGAGCAGGCGGTCGCCAACCTGCTCGACAACGCGGTCAAGTACACGGAGCGGGGCCGCGCGGACGTGCGGCTGGGCGCGAGCGAGTCGCTGGCGTGGTTCGAGGTGAGCGACACGGGCCCCGGCATCCCGAGCGAGGACCAGCCGCGCGTCTTCGAGCGATTCTACCGGGTGGACAAGGCGCGCTCGCGCGAGAAGGGCGGCACCGGGCTCGGGCTGTCCATCGTGAAGCACGCGATCCATCTGCACGGGGGAGAGGTGACGCTCACGAGCGCGCCCGGCGCCGGCTCCCGGTTCGGATTCCGGATCCCGCTGCGGCCCTCGGACGCGGTGCGCTGAACCGGGCGGGCACCCGCGCGTTTTCGGCAACGCCCCGTTCTAACCTCGGCGAAACATCGCCGTCACCTCGCCGCGCGCCCCTCGCCCGCATCGTGCGCATCCGTGGGACGCGGGCGGCCGCGGCTCGCGGGCGCGCGCCATCGGGAAGGCGCGTTCCAGGCGGGTCGTGCGATCGGACTTCCACGCGGACACCGCCGCCCCGTCTCCCACGTTCCGATCGAACGCTCCCCCTGCGGCGGCTGCGCCGAGGGGCCGGGGGCTTGGCGGGCCGCCGTGCCGGTGTTCGCTCGACTGCACTCCTCCTGGTCCCACTCCCCGACATCCCTCGAACGGAGGCAGCATGCGCTTCAGCGAATCGGCCCGGCGCCCGATGCGAATCATCCTCACCGGACTGGCGGTCACGGTCCTGCAGGTGGCGGCGTCCTCCGCCCAGGTCAATCCGATCGTCTTCGACGGCAATATCGTCTGGAACACGGACCTCTCCGTCTATGCCGGTGCGGCCTCGGCCGGCAGCCCCTGTCTGCCCGGGCTCGATTCGACCACGGTGAGCATCGCGACGGCGCAGTTCACGCGGAATTCGCAGTTGAACCCACTCCTGTCGGGCGCCCTGAATGTGGCAAACCCCGACTGGCGTCCGGCCCCCGGCTCGCCGGCGTTCTGCAGCAACGGCCAGCACCAGGTGCTGCAGGTGCCCGCGTCCGGCGGTTTCTTCCGGCAGACCGACTACGCGGGCGCGCTCGGTCCGTTCGAGCAGGACTGGACCGCCGGCTGGACCTACTACGGCCTGGATGGCGGGGGCCGCAGCTTCCCGGTGCGTCCGGTGGTGGTGCTCGACAACCACCACCTGTTCTCGAACCGCACGTTCTCGGCGGACTCCAACTACCTCGTGCGCGGCACCCTGCGGGTGAAGAACGGGGCGACGCTCACCGTGCAGCCGGGCGTCGTCATCTTCGAGGAGACGGCGTCGGTGGGCACCATCGTCGTCGAGCGCGGGGCCCGCATCAATGCCGTGGGGCTGCCGTTCGCGCCCATCATCATCACCTCCGACGCCGCCCCGGGCACGCAGACGCCTGGCGGCACCGGCGGCCTGTACCTGCTGGGGCGCGCGCGCACCAACTTCGTCAACTCATGCGCCGGGGACTCGGCGTCGGCCGAGGGCAGCGGCGCGGTCGGCTACTACGGCGGCAACGATCCGCTCGACAGCTCCGGCGCGCTCCGTTACGTGCGCGTCGAGTTCGCTGGCGTAACGTTCTCCCCCAACAACGAGGCGAATTCATTCACGTTCTGTGGCGTCGGCGTCGGCACGTCGCTCCAGTACCTGCAGGCGCACCGCGGATCGGATGACCTCTTCGAGTTCTTCGGCGGCAACGCTTCGCCCTCCTACCTCGTGGGCACGTACGGCAACGATGACGGGTTCGACTGGCAGGGCGGCTACAACGGCCGCGCCCAGTTCGTGATCATCCGTCAGATCACGGGCGACGCCGGCACCGAGCGCGGCATCGAGGCCGACAACAACGAGTTCGACAACACCAGCGAGCTCTGCTCGGGCCGCTCGTTCCCCACGCTCGCCAACTTCACGCTGATCGGCGACCGGAGCGCGGGCGCCGGCATCGGGGACGGCATCCATCTGCGCCGCGGCACCGGTGCGATCATCATCAACTCGATCGTGACCGAGTGGAAGCAGAGCGCGCTCGAGATCAACGGGGCAGCCACCTTCGCCAACCACTGCAGTGACCGGGCCGGCATCGCGGCGATCACGCCGCCCACCTTCTGCAGCTCGAGCCTGGACCCGGGTCCGGTCGTGTTCGACGGCAATCTGCTGTTCGGCAACGCGGGCGGCGACTACGGCGGCGCCGCCTCGGCCGGCAGCCCGTGCGTGCCCGGGCTGGACTCCACCACGGCAGCCATCGCCACTGCCCAGTACTCGAACAACTCCAACGCGGACCCGTTGTTGACCGGGGCGCTCAACGTGGCGGCCCCGAACTGGGTTCCGGCGCTCGGAAGCCCGGCCTACGCCGGGAATCCCGGCCACGGCAGGACCGTCCAGACGCCGAAGGACGGCTTCTTCGAGAAGGCCTGCTTCACGGGCGCGGTCGGTCAGGACGACGACTGGACGCAGGGGTGGACCTACTACGGCCTCGACGGCGGCGGCCGCACGTTCCCGGTACGGCCGGTGACGGTGCTGGACAACCATCGCTTCTACAGCGATCGCACGCTGTCGGCCGACTCGAACTACGTCGTGCGCGGCACGGTGCGGGTCAAGGACCAGGCCACGCTGCACATCCCAGCCGGCGTGGTGCTGTTCCAGGAGACGGCCTCGGTCGGCACGCTGGTGATCGAGCGCGGCGGCCGGATCAGCGCGCTGGGCACCCGTGAGCAGCCGATCATCATCACCTCCGACGCGGCGCCGGGCACGCAGACCCCGGGCGGCACGGGCGGGCTCTACATCCTGGGCCGCGCGCGCACCAACTTCGTCAACTCGTGCGCGGGCGACTCGGCGTCGTCCGAGGGCAGCGGCACGGTCGGCTTCTACGGCGGCAACGACGACGCCGACAGCAGCGGCGTGATGCGCTACGTGCGCGTCGAGTTCGCGGGCGTGACGTTCTCGCCCAACAACGAGGCCAACGCGTTCACCCTGTGCGGCGTCGGTTCGCGCACGGTGACCGAGTACATCCAGGCGCACCGCGGCTCCGACGACCTGTTCGAGGTGTTCGGCGGCACGGCGACGCTCAAGCGCGCGGTGCTGACGTACGGCAACGACGACGGGTTCGACTGGCAGGGCGGCTATCGCGGCCGCGCCCAGTTCGTGATCGTCCGCCAGATCGTGGGGGATGCCGGCACCGAGCGCGGCATCGAGGCGGACAACAACGAGTTCGCCAACGCCACCGAGCTGTGCTCCGGCCGCTCCAACCCGACGCTCTCCAACTTCACCATCCTCGGCGACCTGTCCACGGGCGCCGGCGTCGGTGACGGCATCCACCTCCGCCGCGGCACTGCGGGCACGATCCTCAACTCGATCATCGCCTACTGGAAGCAGAACGGCCTCGAGATCAATGGCGCCGAGTCGTTCCGCAACCACTGCGAGGACCGAGCGCTGGCGTACGGCCCGGGCATCCAGTGCAGCGCCTTCACCACGGATGCCCCAGCGGCGGGCTTCCGCACGCTGGCGGCGTTCGCCTCGCCCAATCCGGTCCGGCGCGACCTGCAGATCCGCTTCACGCTGCCGGCCGCCGGACACGTGGACGTCGAGTTGTTCGGCGCGGACGGCCGCCTGGTGCGGACGCTCGAGCAGGGCACGCTCGGCGCCGGAGCGCACACCGTCCAGTGGGACACGAACGGCTTGCTGCCGGCGGGCACGTACTTCTATCGCGTGCGCGCCAACGGGCAGCAGGTGAGCGGCAAGTTCGTGCGCGTGCAGTGAACCGAAGCAAGCGATAGACGCCCCGCGGGGGCGGGCGCGACGCCCGCCCCCCGTGGTGTTTCCGGCGGGGATGCCCGCCGGACCCCCGAGGACCCCAACACCCTCCCGAATGTCGAGGACCTCCATGAACCCGATGAACCCCGCGCTACAGGCCTTCCCCTCCCGACGCCTCGCGCCGCGATGGGCCCCCGCGCTCGCCCTGGCCGCGCTCGCCCTGGCACTCCTCTCCGCCTCCGCACTCGCCCAGCCGCTGGGGCGCGTGCGCGGCAAGGTCATCGCCAAGGACACGGGTGAGACCCTGTCGTTCACGAACGTGCTGCTGATCCCGGCCGACACGACGCTGCGCCGTGTCGGCGGCATGACGCAGAACGACGGCACCTTCGACCTCGCCGCACGCCCGGGGACCTATCTGCTGCGCGTGCAGGCGATGTCGTATGCGCGCAAGGACCTCATCGGGCTGCGCGTGGACGCAGGCAAGCCGGTCGAGCTCACGGTCGCGCTCACGCCCGAGGCGATCGAGCAGGAGGAGATCGTCGTCGAGGCGAGGCGCCAGCAGGACACCGAGAACGCCCTGCTCGCCATCCGTCAGAAGTCCGCGGCGGTCTCGGACGCCATCAGCGCCGAGCAGGTGCGCCGCTCCCCCGACAAGGATGCCGGTGACGTGCTCAAGCGCGTCACCGGCCTGTCGGTGAACGAGGGCAAGTACGTGTTCGTGCGCGGGCTCGGGGAGCGGTACAGCTCCACCGAGGTGGACGGCGTCCGTCTGGCGAGCCCGGAACTCAACAAGCGCGTCGTTCCGCTCGACATCATCCCCGCCACGCTGCTCGAGAACATCACCGTTCAGAAGACCTACACCGCCGACCGGCCGGCCGAGTTCGGCGGCGGCGACGTGCAGGTGCGCACCCGCGACTTCCCGGGCCGGCGCCAGTGGGCGTTCTCGGCGGGGCATGGCGTGGACGAGGGCAGCACGTTCGAGCAGGGGCTTCGGTACGGCGGCAGCCGGCGTGACCGGTGGGCGCTCGGCGCGGCCTCGCGCGCGCTGCCCGATGCCCTGCTGCGCATCGCGGGCAACCAGCGGGTCGCCACCCGCAACGACGTGCTCGGCATCGGGCTGACGCGCGCGCAGCGCGCCGAGATCGGGCGCGCGTTCGGCGAGGAGTGGAGCCCCACGCGCGGCGAGCTGTCGCCCAACGGCAGCTACGCGCTGACGTTCGGGGACGAGGTCCGGGTCGCCGGCCGGCCGGTGGGCGTGGTGGCCTCGGGCAACTACAGCCGGTCCCAGCAGATCGGCACCGAGTCGGCCCGCTACTTCTTCGGCCAGGACCTGAACGACGGCGTGCCGGACGTGCCGCGATTCGACGGCACCGTCGAGCGCGGCGCCGACCGCGTGCAGTTGGGCGGCCTGGCGGGCGTGAGCGTGCGGCTGGCGCCGGCCCACTCGCTGCATGCACGCGCTTTCGTCAATCGCGAGGCCGAGAACGAGGCACGCGTCTACGCCAGCTTCTCGGACGACATCGGGGACTCCATCCGCTCCAGCCGCCTGCGCTACGTCGAGCGCAGCGTCACCACGATGAGCCTCGAGGGGCGGCACGAGTTCCGCGGCGCCGCCGGCTCACGGCTCGAGTGGAAGCTCAGCCGGTCGCTGGCGGACCGCCTCGTGCCGGACATGCGCAAGGCCACGTACCAGCGCGCCGAGCAGCTCTACTACGACACCGAGGACAACCCGTACATGCGCGCCGAGTGGCGCCTGCGCAGCCAGTCACGCGGGGCGACGCGGGAGTTCTCGACCATGCACGAGCGCGGCCGCGGCGGCGAGCTCACCTGGACCACGCCCTTCGCGATCGCCTCGCTCGGCAGGGGCAAGCTCACAGCCGGTCTCAGCGACCAGTGGAAGAACCGGTACCAGTGGACGCGCAAGTTCTTCATGAGCGCGCCGGCCGGGCGCGACACGCTGCCGCCGGA
This sequence comes from uncultured bacterium, assembly GCA_964568385.1. Taxonomy (GTDB): domain Bacteria; phylum Eisenbacteria; class RBG-16-71-46; order RBG-16-71-46; family RBG-16-71-46; genus CADEFY01. The sequence goes on along the minus strand of CAZMQP010000008.1, from coordinate 7,573 downwards.
CTCGATCTTCGCGCCCCAGCACTGGACGGGCGCCGCGGGCAGCCCGGACATCGCCGAGTGGATCTTCCCGGACGACATCTACGATGCCGAGCAGGGGCAGACCGCGGCCTTCCTGAGTCTCGAGCTGCCGCTGGGACCGCGGCTGCGGTCCACGCTCGGGGCCCGGCTGGAGCAGGGCGTGCAGCGGCTTCGCAGCTACGACCTCTTCAACTCGCAGGTGACCTCGGCCTATGGCGAGCTCGACGACACCGACCTGCTGCCCTCCATCAACGTCACGTGGAACCTCTCCGACCGCATCAACCTCCGGGCCGGGGCCAGCCGGACGCTGTCGCGGCCGGACATCAACGAACTGGCGCTGCAGCGGATCGAGGATTACATCCCCGGCATGCGCGATCTGCCGGGCTTCACGTTCATCGGCAATCCCGGCCTGGAGCGCGCGCGGCTCGACAACTACGACCTGCGCGCCGAGTGGTTCCCGGCGCTCGGCGAGCTGGTCGCGGCGAGCGTCTTCCTCAAGGACATGCACGCGCCCATCGAGCTGGCGGCGCAGGGGGGCAACAACCCCACGTTCTACCCGGTCAACTCCGAGCGCGGAACCAACCAGGGGCTCGAGCTGGAACTGCGCACCTCGCTGGGCCGTGCCTGGAGCCCGCTGCGGCGCTTCAGCATCAACGCCAACGCCTCGTGGATCCGGTCCGAGGTGACCCTGCCGCCGTCGCTGTCCCCGTCGGTGCGACGGACGCACCCGCTGCAGGGGCAGGCGGACCGCCTGTTCAATGTGGGCGTGACGTTCGCCTCGCAGGACCAGCGCTTCGACGCGTCGGTGCTCGTGAGCCACACCGGCCGCAAGCTCGCTGCGCTCGGCTTCGACGTCGCGCCCGACTTCTTCGACGACGCGGTCACCACGCTCGATGCGGCGGTCAACGTGAAGCCGCTGCCCTATCTCAAGGTGAAGCTCTCCGGCCGCAACCTGCTCGATGCCCGCTACACCGGTGTCCAGGGACCGGTGGAGTATTACTCGACCCAGCCGGGCCCCGGATACTCGCTGTCCGTGGCGTTCGGCTCGTGAGGACGGCCATGCTCCGACCGCTCGTGATCCTGCTGCTGCTCGCCTCCCTCGCAGCACTCGTGCGCGACACCCGCGCGCAGGGCTACACCGTCAACCCGGCGCTGCGCGCCGCTCCCGGCTACACGCCGCTCGTGGATCCGGAGTCCACCAGCGTGAAGCTCGGCCGCCGGCTCAACGCCCCGCTCGTCAGCATGCGGTTCAGCGACGGGGCGAGGAGCATGGAACACCTGGGCGAGATGATCGTCCACGCCATCCATCACACCAGCGCCGACTCCCTGCGGCGGCTGTGCCTCACGCGCGAGGAGTTCTCCGGGATCCTGTGGCGTGAGTTCCCCCAGAGCCGCCCGGTCACCGGCCTTCACGCGGAGGACGCCTGGCTCCTGCTCGACGGCCGCCTGCAGGGCGGCGTTTCCAAGCTCCTCGGCGAGTTCGGCGGGCAGCACCTGGCGTTCGTGCGCTGGGACCGGGCGGACACCATCGCCCTCTACCGGAACTTCAAGCTCCACAACGGACTGTCGCTGGTGGTCCGCGACGAGGAGGGCCGTGAGGTGGCGCTTCCCCACGTGCGCGCGGTGGCCGAGCGGCGCGGCATGTACAAGCTGCAGAGCCTGCGGGACTGAGTTCCGCTCCGCCCTCCGACACCCCGCGCCCCCCGGCGCGGGGTGTTGCCGTTTTCCTCCATGGACACGCCGCGTTCAACTTGCCGTAACAGTCGGTGTGGTTCTGTAGCGGCCGACCGGCGCTGGCGGGACATGTCCGTCCTCGACGGCCCGGACGACCACGCGGCCGCGCGTGTCCTCATCCTTGGAGAATGGCCCCCATGAATGCCACCGAACTCACCCGGCCCGCCGGTTCCGCCCGGCGCCGCGGCCGGCCCCTCGAAATGCAGCCCGAGGAGGTGCTGCGGCACATCCGCCGGCTGCATGAGGGAGGCGAACTGTTCCGCGTGCATCTTCAGCAGCCATCGCTCTATGCCCGGGCGCGGCGGCTCTTCGGCACGTGGGCGAACGCCCTGGCCCTCGCCGGGCTCGACCACTCGGGTGCGGTGAGCGAGGCGCGCCGCCGCGCCGCCGAGAGGCGTCGCCGCCGTTCGGCCGGAGAGGCCCAGAGCGCCTGATCCGGCCGGACCGCGAAGCGGCAGCCTTTGTTACACGGCCGAAACAGGGCGGCGAAGTTGCCGAAACTCGCCGCCCTTCATCCTGCCCGCTGGACAGGAGGGAACCATGACGACCCGCTCTCGATTCGCGGTACACCTGCTCGGACTCACGCTCGCCCTCACGCTCGCGCAGTGCGGAGGCTCGCGGCAGAACGTCGTGACCCTCAAGGGCTCGGACACGATGGTCATCCTGGGACAGCGCTGGGCGGAGAACTACATGGCCGCGCATCCGGGCAGGACCATCCAGGTCACCGGCGGCGGCTCGGGCACCGGCATCGCCGCGCTCATCAACGGCACCACCCAGATCTGCCAGTCCTCGCGCTCGATGAAGGACGAGGAGCGCAAGCAGCTCGCCGACAAGTACGGACAGGACCCCGTCGAGATCACCGTCGCCCGCGACGGACTCACGATCTACGTGCACGAGCAGTGCCCGGTCAGCGAGCTGACGCTGGCCCAGGTGCGCGGCGTCTACGACGGCAGCATCCGCAACTGGAAGGACCTCGGCGGCCCCGACGCGCCCATCATCCCCTACGGACGCGAGAACAACTCGGGCACCTACGTCTACTTCAAGGAGCATGTGCTCGAGGGCGCCGACTTCGCCGCCGACGTCCAGACGCTGCCCGGCACCGCGGCGGTGGTGAACGCGGTCACGCAGGACGTGCGCGGCATCGGCTACGGCGGTGACGCCTACGTGAAGGGCGTGCAGATGGTGGCGCTCAAGACCGACCCCGCGGCCGCGGCGCTGCGACCCACCGACGCCTCCATCGCGGACGGCAGCTACCCGCTGGCCCGGCCGCTGTTCTTCTATCTCACGTCGCCGCCGGCGGGCGACATCAAGGACTTCATCGACTACTGCCTGTCGCCCGAGGGGCAGGCCGTGGTGCGTGAGGTCGGGTACTTCCCGCTGCCATGACCCGCCTTCACGCGCCTGTGCCGCGCGTCGCGGCCGCCCTTGCGGTGCTGGTGACGGGCCTGGCCGCCGGGCCCGCGCGCGCCGAGTCGCCTGCCGATTCCTCCGCCGCGCCCGTCTACATGACGCGCGAGGACGTCCAGGGGCTGCTCGAGGGACTCTCGGAGCAACTGCTGGGCATCCAGGCGGAGACGGACAAGCTGCGCAAGTTCAAGTTCTCGGGCTACGTGCAGGCGCGATTCGAAGTGGGGGAGGCGAGCGCCGACACCGTCCGGGTGAGCGGCTCGCCGGCCACGGCGAGCGTCGCCAACGTCTCGCGGTTCTTCATCCGGCGCGCCCGCATCAAGCTGACCTACGACTCCGGCCCCCGCTCGCAGGGGGTCGTGACCTTCGACGGCGGCCAGGACCGGGCCGCGCGGCTGCTCGACGCCTACGTCACGCTCAAGGACTGGTGGACGCCGGCGCAGGACCACCAGCTCACGATCGGCCAGTTCAACGTGCCCTTCGGCTACGAGCTCGAGCGCAGCTCCTCCTCGCGTGAACTGCCCGAGCGCTCGCGCGCCGAGAACGTGCTGTTCAGCGGCGAGCGCGACCGCGGCGTCAAGCTCGAGGACCAGTGGACGCCCAAACTGCGAACCGCCGTCGCCCTGCTCAACGGCGGCGGCGTCAACGATCCCGACTTCCCGAACACCGATCCCACGCGAGGCAAGGACTTCGTCGGCCGCGCGCGCTGGTCCGAGGGCTGGCTCGACGTGGCGGCCTCCTACGCCTTCGGCCGCGATGTCGTGCCGCTGACCGGCCCCGACGTGTGGCCGAAGCGCGAGCGCATCGGCGCCGACGCCCAGTGGTTCTTCTCGCTGCCGCGCGCCGGGGGCGGGTCGCTGAGCGCCGAGGTCTACGGCGGCACCGACACCAACGCCGACTCCGTGCGCGCGCTGGTGCAGACCGTCACCGTGTCCTCGAGCCAGCAGGCCCGCCTGTTGCGCCCGGGCGCCGACCCCGCCCATCTCGCCACCCGGGTCCTCGGGGGCTACGCGATGTGGGTGCAGAACCTGGGGGATCGCGCTCAGGCCGTGGTGCGACACGACCGTTACGACCCCAACACCGGCGCCGAGCACGACCAGTACGAGCGCTGGAGCTTCGGGGTGAACGTCCACTACGACGGACACACGCGGCTGGGCGTCGCCTACGACGCGATTCGCACCGAGATCGCCACCACCGGCGGCCGCTACCGCGATCCGGCGGACAACCTGTGGACCTTCCAGGTCCAGCACAAGTTCTGATGGGAGGACGCGCCGTGCACCGATTCGCCCGCCTCGCCCGCCTCACCCTGGCCGCCGCCTGCCTCGCGCTGCTCCCCTCGCCGGCCGCCGCCGGCCGCGGGATCACGGTGAAGGGCTCGGACACCATGGTCATCCTCGGCCAGCGCTGGGCGGAGGCCTACATGAACGAGCGCGCCGGCCAGATCGTCATGGTGACGGGCGGCGGCTCGGGCACCGGCATCGCCGCGCTCATCAACGGCACCACCGACATCTGCCAGGCCTCGCGCCCGATGAAGCCCGACGAGAAGCTCAAGCTGCGCGACCGCTTCCAGACCACCGGCGTCGAGATCCCGGTCGCCAAGGACGGGCTCGCGGTGTACGTCCACGAGGCGAACCCCGTGAAGTCGCTCACGCTCGAGCAGCTCCGGGGCATCTACATGGGCGCCATCACCAACTGGAAGCAGGTCGGCGGCGGCGATGCCCCGATCGTGCTCTACAGCCGCGAGAACAACTCCGGCACGTACGTGTTCTTCAAGGACGCCGTGCTCGGGGGCCGCGACTTCTCGCCTCGCGCCCAGACGCTTCCCGGCACGGCCGCGGTGGTGAACGCCGTGAGCAAGGACCCCAACGGCATCGGCTACGGGGGCGCCGCCTACGCCAAGGGCGTGCGCGATGTGGCGCTGCAGCGGGCGCCCGGCACGGCCGGCGTGCTCCCGACCGCGGCCACCGTCAAGGATGGCAGCTACCCGCTGTCGCGGCCGCTCTACTTCTATCTGCGTCGCAAGCCCGAGGGCGACATCCGCGCCTTCGTGGACTGGGTGCTGTCCGACGCCGGCCAGGCCCTGGCCACCCGCGTCGGCTACTTCCCGCTGCGCTGAAGGGGACCATGCCCATCGAACGGCCCGGCATCGATGCCGCACGCCAGCGGCGCATCCAGAAGCTGCGCGAACGCGTGCTCGAGTTCCTGTTGCGCACCTGCGGTGTGCTCGCCGTGGCCTCGCTGCTGCTCATCATCGTGTTCGTCTTCCGCGAGGCGGCCCCGGTGCTGTTCGACCGCGAGACGCAGCGCGAGGCGAGCCTGCCCGGGTTCTTCGCGACCCCGCTGTGGCAGCCGGTGGGGGACGTCCCCAAGTACGGACTGGTGCCGCTGCTGGTGGGCACGCTCAAGGTGGTGCTGGTCGCGATGCTGTTCGCGACGCCGCTCGGCGTGCTGGCGGCCCTGTTCAGCGCCGAGTTCGCCAGCCACCGGCTGCGCGAGGCGCTCAAGCCGGTGATCGAGATCCTGGCGGGGATCCCGTCGGTGGTGATGGGCTTCTTCGCCCTCATGGTGCTGGCCTCGTGGGTGCAGGCGTGGACGGGCGCGACCATCCGGCTCAACGCGGTCAACGCCGGCATCGCGCTGGGGCTGGGCGTCATCCCCACCATCTTCACCGTCGCCGAGGACGCGCTGCGCGCCGTGCCGCGGTCCTACCGCGAGGCCTCGCTGGGGCTGGGGGCGACGCGCTGGCAGACGGCGTGGCACGTGGCCCTGCCGGCGGCCTCGGCCGGCGTCGGCGCGGCGCTGCTGCTCGCGCTGGCGCGCGCGGTCGGCGAGACGATGATCGTGCTGATGGCCTCGGGCAACGCCGCCATCACGTCGGCCGACCCGTTCGACTCCGTGCGCACGCTGTCGGCGAGCATCGCCGCCGAACTGGCCGAGGTGGTGGTCGGCAGCGCGCACTACTCGGTGCTGTTCTTCCTCGGGGCGCTGCTGTTCACGATCACGTTCATCATCAACGTGCTCGCCGGGCTGTTCGTCGAGCGGCTGCGCCGCAGGCTGGCGGGCGCATGACCACCGACCTCCTGCACGGCGCCCGGCCGCTGCCCCGCACCCGCGGCTTCGATCTCCAGGGCACGTCGCTCACCGCGCTCTCCGCGCTGGCCGCGCTGCTCATCGCGGCGATGGTGGCGGTCATCCTGGGCAACATCGTCGCCAACGGATGGCAGGCGGTGACCTGGGAGTTCCTCGCGGGCAATCCCCGCAACGGCATGACCGAGGGCGGCATCTTCCCGGCCATCTACGGCACGGTCCTGCTGGTGCTGCTCATGGTGATCGCGCTCATCCCCTTCGGGGTCGGCGCGGCCGTGTACCTGCACGAGTACGCCAACCCGCTGTCGTGGACCACGCAGGCGGTGCGCTTCGCGGTCAACAACCTGGCCGGCGTGCCGAGCATCGTGTTCGGGCTGTTCGGGCTCGGGTTCTTCATCCAGTTCGTGGGCCGCAGCATGGACCAGGCCATGGGCCTCGACGTGGTGTGGGGGCAGCCGGCCCTGATCTGGGCGGCGCTGACGCTGGCGATCCTGAACCTGCCGGTGGTGATCGTGACCACCGAGGAGGCGCTCAAGACCGTGCCGCGCGAGATGCGCGAGGCCTCGCTGGCGCTGGGGGCGACGCGCTGGCAGACGGTGCGGCACGTGCTGCTGCCGCAGGCGATGCCCGGCATCCTGACCGGCGCCATCCTGGCGGTCTCGCGTGGCGCGGGCGAGGTCGCGCCGATCCTGTTCACCGGCGCGGCCTACTTCCTGCCGTACCTGCCGAGCGGGCCGACCGACCAGTTCATGGAGCTGGGCTACCATGTGTTCGTGCTGGCGACGCAGTCGCCCGACGTCGAGGCGACACGCCCCATCCTGTATGGCACCGTGCTCGTGCTGCTGGTGCTGACTCTCGTGCTCAACCTGACGGCCATCCTGCTGCGCGCGCGGCTGCGCGCGCGGCTCCTGGGCAGGAGCTGACGTGACCGCTGACATCCACGAATCCAAGCCCGCGCTGGTGAGCCGCCCCGACGTGCCGGTGCGCGCCCCCGATCCCAAGGCGCCCGCCGTTTCGGCCGTGCCGCGGCTGGCCGCCCGCGACCTTCATCTTCACTACGGCGCGCATCACGCGCTCAAGGGCGTGACGATGCAGATCGCGAGCAACAGCGTCACCGCGATCATCGGTCCGTCGGGGTGCGGCAAGAGCACCCTGCTGCGCTCGTTCAACCGCATGAACGACCTCATCCCCGGCGTGCGCGTCACGGGCTCGGCCGAGGTGTCGGGCCGCCCGGTGTACGCGCCGGGCACCGGCGTCGTCGAACAGCGCCGCCGCGTCGGCATGGTGTTCCAGCGGCCCAACCCGTTCCCCAAGTCCAACTTCGAGA
>CAZMQP010000007.1:0-21661 GCA_964568385.1 uncultured bacterium | reverse complement strand
CAGGTTGTCCGCGATCAGGGCCTGGTCGTAGAGCATCTTCTCGAAGTGGGGCACGAGCCAGGTGCGGTCGGTGGCGTAGCGGTGGAAGCCGCCGCCCACGTGATCGTGGATGCCGCCGCGGCACATGGCGTCGAGCTGGCCGAGCGCCATCTCGAGCGCGTGCGCGCGCGGCTCGGGATCGCGCGCCCACCAGCGGAACAGGAACGTGAGATTGGCCGGGCTCGGGAACTTGGGCGCGTTGCCGAAGCCGCCGTGCTGCGCGTCGTGCGCGCGCTCGAACCATTCCACGGCGCCGCGCTCGAGCGCCTCGAGCGGCTCCGGTCCGCGATCGGGCGCCGAGAGCGTGGCCAGCAGTTCGCGCACGCGGGCGCCGGTCTCGGTGATGGGCCCGCGCTGCGTGCGCCAGGCCTCGGCGATGCGCGGCAGCAGTTCGGTCATCCCGATGCGGCCGCCGCGCGCCGAGGGCGGGAAGTAGGTGCCGCCGAAGAACGGCTCGAGCGCGGGAGTGAGGAACGCGTTCAGCGGCCAGCCCCCTCCCTGCCCCATCGCCTGCAGGGCGGTCATGTAGATGCGGTCCACGTCGGGCCGCTCCTCGCGGTCCACCTTGATGGCGACGAAGTCGGCGGCGAGCAGCGCGGCCACCTCCTCGTTCTCGAACGATTCGCGCTCCATGACGTGACACCAATGGCACGTCGAGTACCCGATCGAGAGGAAGATGGGCTTGTCCTCGGCGCGGGCGCGGGCGAACGCCTCCTCGCCCCACGGGTACCAGTCCACGGGGTTGCGGGCGTGCTGGAGAAGGTAGGGGCTCTTCTCGGCCGCGAGCCGGTTGGCCGGGTGGGTGGGGGTGTCCATGCGGCGGAGAGGATACAGGTCCGGCGCAGGGTGCGGCGTCAGGGGGATGTGACGAGGCAGCTTCCCGAAATCGCCCGGGGCCGCCGCGGGGCCGCGAATCGCCCTTGAATCGCCCGCGGACGGGGCGCAGGCTGGACTCGCGCCCGGCGCAGGCGCGCTCGCGAGGGAGCACGGTGCCGGCCGCATGGCCCCTTCCCGGATTCCCGCCCCATGTCCCTCGGCCGCCTGATGCTGGCGCTGATCGCGCTCGTCGGCCTCGCCCCCGGCACCTCCGCGCGGGCGGGGACCCCGCTCGAACTCGGCGCGCTGTGGCCCAACGACGACGGGCACACGTGGACCTACGAGGCGCACAGCGAGTCGCGCTGGCCCGACAGCCTCGACACCGACCGCCTGCTGCGCATGCAGTTCCTGGGCACCGCGGTCGTCCCGGGCGGGCAGAGCGTGCAGCTGCTCCGCGGCGTGGTGCTCTCCGGTCCGGCCGCGCCGGTGCCCGCATGGAGCGCCGATCCGTTCCTGCGGACGCTGCACCGCGCACGTCCCGACCTGCGGCGCGCGATCGAAGCGCGCGCCGAGGGAGCGGGCTGCGTGCTGGTGCGCTCGCCGGGCTTCGACGGCGTGCTGCTGTCGCCCGAGATCGCGTTCCGCAAGACCGGCGACGAGATCGCCGGCTGGCGGTGCGACGTGGCGGACCTGCGCTCCTGGCGGTTCCTCGTGGCCGACCTCACCCCCGGGAACACCTTCACGCTGCAGCTGATCCCCGACCTCGCGAGCGACGTGGTGCTGCGCGGCACCATCGGGCCGCTCGAGGACGTGTCCGTGCCCGCCGGTTTGTTCCCCGACTGCCTGCGCGTGGACTACGTGGTCGACTACGGGCTCGCCTCCTGCACCGACGACGAGGGCAACCCGCTGGGCACCTTTCGCAGCGAGACCCGCGGCTCGGTGCACTACGCCTCCGGCATCGGTCCGATGGTGACGAACGAGCAGTTCATCCCCTACGTCGAGACCACCGGCAGCTGCGGGTCGGACTGGGCCGTGGGCGTGGCGGCGGCTCGCGTGCGCATGGAGCTCACCTCGATCCCCGATGCGGTGCAGCCCGCATCGTGGGGCACGCTCAAGACGCGCTATCGGTGAGCGGCGCCTTCGCCGCTGCGGTGCGCGAGGCGAACGCCACCAGCACGCCGGCGGCGATCACCAGCAGTGCCCCGGCGACCTGGTGCGCCGCCGGCAGGCGGCGGAACAGCGCGACCTCGAGCAGGTAGGTGATCACCACGCCGACGTAGCCGAGCGCCGCCAGGGACGCGGCGGTGCCGCGCGCGTAGGCGCGGCCGACCGCGACCTGCCCGAGGCCGCCCGCCAGCGCCGACAGCGCGATCGGCACCCACGCGCCGCTCGGCAGCGGCTGCAGGTGCGGCAGCGCGATCAGCCCCAGGATCCCGCCGGCGGTGAGGCTCATGTGCAGCGCGATGGACTCGCTCGATTCGCGCGCCGAGAGCCGCCGCAGCCTCAGGATGGCGAGCGCGTAGCTGACCGCCCCGACCAGCACCAGCAGCGCCGTCCAGCCGCCGGCGCCGAACCGCGCGCCCATCAGGGTCGCCACCCCCGCGAATCCCAGCACGACGCCGGCCCACACCCCCGCCGGCACGCGCTCGCCGAGCACCGGCCCGGCCAGCACCGCCACCCACAGCGGCGTGGTGGCGTAGAGCGTCGTCGCATCGCCCACCGCGAGGTGCGAGGTGCCGAGCGCGTGGAACAGGCAGATGGCGCCGCCGGTGCCGAACAGCGAGCGCAGCCACGCATTGCGCTGGTCGGCCACCCGCAGCGAGGCGCCGCGCAGGCGGGCGGCCGCGTAGGCCACCAGCGCGCCGCCCAGGAACCGCGCGCTCGCCACCTCGGCCCAGTGCACCTCGGCGGCGTCAGAGGCGGCGCGGGTGGCCACGCGCATCACGGCGTACGCGGCCTCGGCCACGAGCAGCCAGGCGACCGCGGCCCGCCAGCCGCCGGTCAAGTGCGCGAGTGGGCGGGCACGCGCAGGTCGACCCAGTGCACGTGCTCGTTGTAGAGCATGGGGTCGAGGTGCTGCAGGTCCTGGTGGCGGCCGCGATGGCACGTCACGAGGATCACCTGGTGCTGGCCGCCGAGGCCTTCGATCAGCGTGCGCATGCCGGCCGCGAGGCGCTGGTCGTCGCTGGTGGCGAACGCGTCGTCGATCAGCAGCGGCACCGACTCGCCGCCGCGGGTGAGGAACTCGCTGATCGCGAGGCGGACCGCGATGTGCAGCTGGTCGCGCGCGCCCGAGGACAGCATCATCGCGGCGCGGCCGCGCGGCAGCAGTTCGGCGCCCTCGGCCTGCACCGAGAAGTCGAGGTCCTCGCCGAAGCGGATGCCGCGGATGCTGGAGCCGAGCTGGCGCAGCAGCTCGCCCACGCGCTCGTTGAGGAAGTCCGCCCAGCGGCGATGCGTGTCGGTGGCCACCTTCTGGATGGTATCGCGCGCCAGCTCGACCGACGCCTTGAACCGCCGGGCGCGGGCGAGCGCGCGCTCGATGCGCGCCTGCTCGGATTCGAGCTCGGGCTGGCGCTGCGCGGCGCGGCGGGCAACCTCCTCGTACTCGATGCGCAGGTCGGTGCGCATCCGCTGCACCTCCTCGAGCCGCTGGCGGGCGCCTCGCGCCTCGACGTCGATCTCGGCGGCGGTCCGCGCCGCCGTGATGTGATCGCGGCCCTGCTCGAGCTGGGCGAGGTGCTGCTGGCGGTGCTCGCGCTCGGCGTCGGGCATCAGGCGGCGGCGCGCGGCCGGCAACAGCTCGTCCACCACCGTGGCGCGGCGGTACTGGTCCTTCATGCGGCGGTTGAGCTCGGCGGCGTGGTCGGCCCACGAGCGCGCCGGATCGTACGTGAGCCCCGCGGTGTGCAGGATGCGCAGCGCCTTCTCCTCGAAGCCCTTCACCATCGCCTCGAGCACCCGCTTCTCCTCCTCGGCGAGCCCGGCGTTCTCCTCGAGCTGGCGGAGCCGCTCGCGCTTGGCCGCGGCGGCGCGCGCGTCGTGCGCCACGGTCTCGAGCGCCTCGGGCCCCGGCGTCGCCTGCGGCAGCGCGCGCAGCAGCGGCGCCGCCTCGAGTGACAGGTCCCGGCGGCGGGACTCGATGGCGCTCAGCTGCTCCTGCGCCCGCATGAAGCCGGCGCTGTCCTCGAGCATGCGCGCGTACTCGCTCCACAGCCGCAGCAGCTCGACCGAGTCGCGCAGGCCGGTCGCGCGGGCCATCTCGGACAGCGCCACCTCGTTCTCGGCGCGCTGGGTGCGCAGGGCGTTGAGCTTCTGCTGCGCGGCGGCCAGGCGCGAGAGCGCCGCCTCGCGCTCGTGCGAGCCGCCGCCGGCGGAGAGCAGCAGCAGCGCGGCGCCGACGGCGGCGACCACGCCGCCGCCCGTCAGCAGCGGAATGGCCAGCGAGGACTGGCCGCCGAGCGTGAGCACGAGGCCGCCGGCGAGCGCGCCCCCGAGCCCGAGCGCGAGCGCGAACAGCCCCGGCAGGCGCCGGTTGCTCGAGGCGCCGTCCATCTGGCGCAGCGCCTCCGACGACTGCGTGCGCTCCTGCTCGAGCGCCGCCACCTCGGTCTGGAACGCCAGGTGGCGCTCGCTCTGCTGCCGCAGCAGGCGCTGCTCGCGTTCGGAGAGCGCCCCGAAGCGCTGCGTCAGGAAGTGGATGCGCTCCGGTTCGTGACCGAGCGCCGCCAGCTGGTCGCGCTGCACGAACATCTCGTGCTGCAGCCGCGCGTCGTCCACCGCGGAGCGGCGCATCTCGGCGGCGAGCACCGACGCCCGCGACGCCTCGTCGTCGGTGTAGTCGGCGTAGGCGCCGAGCGCCGCGAGCTCCGCTTCGACCTGCTCGCGCTCGCGCTCGACGCGCTCGCGCTGGCGCTGGTCCTGCGTGCCCAGGTTGCGCTGGGTCTCCTCGAGCCGCGTCACCGTCTCGCGCAGGTCGGCCTCGGCCGTCGGCGGCAGCGCCGCCACCGATTCCAGGGACGCCGCCTCCTCCTGGAGCCTCGCGTACTCCTGGCGCAGCCGGTCGTCGTCCTCGAGCTGCCGGCGCAGCTCGGCCGCGAGCCCCGCGTGGCGCTCGGCCTCGAGCGCGCGCAGGCGGTCCTTGAGCGCAGCCTCCTCGTCGGTCAGCTCGATGAGGCGCTCGAGCGGGCCCTGCGCCGCCGAGCGATCGTGCTCGAGCGCGCGCTGCTCGCTCAGCAGCAGCTGGCGCTTGGCCTCGAGCCGCTCGACGGCGTTGTCGATGGTGCCGGTGAACTCCAGCTCGGGCGCCGTGTAGCGGCGCAGCGCGTCGTCGAGCGCGCGCAGCGCCTCGCTCGCGTTGGTGTCGCCGATGTGGGTGTCGGCCGCGTTCTCGAGCCGCGCACGCAGGGTCGAGGCGCGGCGGGCCTTCTCGTCGGTGGGCACCACGCCGTCGAGGTCCCCGAGCCGCAGGAAGGCGCACTTGTCGAACTCCGAGGCGTCCAGCCCGAGCAGCTTGCGGCCGACCGGATAGGCGCGGTCCTCGAAGAACGAGGCGGTCACGTCGGAGCCGCTGCGGTCCACGATGCGCACCGTGTCGCGCGCGAAGTCGCGGTGGATGATGTAGCGCTGGTCGGTGGTCTGCAGCTCGAGCGTGACCTCGTAGGCGTCGCCGGTCCACGGGCGGTAGCGCTCGAGCGGCGTCAGCACCCGGTGCGAACGCCGGTCGCCGTCGAGACCGTAGAGCCCGGCGGCGATCGCGGCGAGCAGCGTGCTCTTGCCTCGCTCGTTGTCGTCCACCACGAGGTTGGTCTTGCGCGGGTCGAACAGCCACTCCCCGGAGAGCGTGCCGAAGGCGGCCTTGAGGCGCAGCAGCTTCACGAGCGCACCTCGTCCCACATCGGGCTCACCTCGCGCAGGCGGAAGGCGTCGAGCCCATGCAGCAGCGCGCGCTCGAGCAGGTCGCGCCGCTCGGTGTCGGCCTCGGTGTCGAGCGCCGCCAGCAGGTGCTGGGCGAAGCGGTCCTCGGTGGTGCGGGCCTCGCGCCCGCGGTAAGCACCGAAGTCGTGTTCGGGGCGCAGGGCCGAGGCGTCCACGCGCATGAAGAAGGCGCGCGATCTCAGGTCGGGCCCCGGCTGCGACCAGCGCACGCCGGCGGGAAGCCGGCCCTCGAGCCGCACCACGACCAGGTCGTACTCGGAGACGCCCGAGAAATCGAGCGCCTTGGCGATGCGGCGGTCGATCTGGTCGGCGCTGCCGGCGCCGGTGGCGTCCACCGACACGTCGCCGACCCGGCGCCGGTCGAGCTCGATGGGTTCCACCTCGACGAACGGCTGCTGATGGCCGTACGTGATGCGCACCTCGAGCGCGCCGTGCACGCCGCCCTCGGTGAGGTCGAGAGACACGGCCGAGCCGGCGTAGGCCAGCCGCGCACCGCTCGAGCGCACGCCCTCGGCGGGCGCCTGCTCGAGCCGCGACAGCGTGTGGTAGTGGCCTACGGCATGGTAGACGAATGGCGACGCCTGCACCTCGGCGTCCGAGAACGGGGCGGTCATCTTCTGGGCGGGCGGACACTGGCCCTCGCGCGATCCGTGGAACACGGCGACCTCGAAGCCCATCGGATCGGTGCCCGTGACCGCGGTGAGCTGGCTCGCGGCGAGCGGGCGGTCGAGCGTGTCGGCGCCGCTCACGAACGCCCGCCCCCACACGCGCACGCCGGGCAGCCGCGGCACCGGCAGGCTGGACCATTCCGGCGTGGTGAAGAAGTGCACGTGCGCCGGCCACGCCAGGCCGCGGGCGGCGAGCAGGCGCGGGTTCCACAGCACCGAGGTCGGTGAGCAGGGATCGTGGTTGCCCGGCGAGATGTACACCGGCGGGCAGCCGCTGACCTCGAACACCTTGATCGCGTGGGTCAGCGACGCCGCGTCGATCGCGAGGGCATCGAACAGGTCGCCGGGAACGAGGATCGCGTGCGTGTTGCGCTCCATCGCCTGGTGCACCGCCTGCTCGAGGGCGCGCTGCTGGTCGCGGCGGCGCTCCTCGCGCCGGTCCGCCGGCAGCCAGGCGAACGGGCGGCCGAGGTGCACATCCGAGACCTGCAGGAAGCGGGCGATGGCCATGCCGGAGGGTCCATCCTCGGGTGGGGCGGCGAGCGACGCGGACGGCTCGCAAGGTATCAAGGCGGAGGCGCCTGCGACAATGGGGTTGCGCGCGGGCCGAGCGCTCCCGTCACGCGTGCACGCCTCCGGCCCCCGGCTCGTCCGCGAGCCCCGCACCGGCCCGATCGAGCGCGATGCGTGTCCGGACACGCAGGCGATGCCACGCCTGCCGCGTGGCCGCCGCGCTCAGCCCCAGTCCGGCGGCGATGGTCTCGTGGCTCAGACCGCGCATGCGGCCGGCGGCGATGGCGGCGAACCGCTCGCGCTGGGCGTCCGGGCGCGCGAGGGCGCGCCGCAGGGCGCGCGCACGATCCTCGTCGAGCAGGCGGGACTCGGGACCGGGACCGGGGTCGAGGGCCGCGGCCAGCAGTGCCGGATCGCCCACGAAGTGGCGCCGCTCGAGTCGCGCGCGGCGGATCACGCTCGCCGCCCGCCGCCGGCACAGCACGCACACCAGCGCGTCCAACCGACGCGGCGGTCCGTGCCGTCGCAGGTGGAGGTGCAGCGCGAGCAGCACGTCCTGCGCGGCATCCTCGATGGCCGCCTCGGGCAGTCCGCGCAGCCGGTGGTGGAGCCGCCTCAGGATGCCGAGGCGAAGCGAAGCCCAGTGCCCGGAACCCAGCGTCGCGTCTTGACTGGTGAACATCCTCCGCCGCCCCCGAGCGGGGCCCCGGATCTCCGGGCCGCCGCGGAATCCCGCGGGGGCGGGTGTGGATGACGCCCCCCGAGTCGGAGGGGGCCCTTCAGGGGTCGTTGCGGAAGAAGGGCCGAACGCCAGCTTAGCACCGGGAACTGCGGGTTCACGCACGATTCTCGATGGCTGCGAGCGACGCTCGAGGCCTCCGTGGCCAGTTGTCATTGCCGGAAATCAGCGATCCCGGCGTCACACCCGGCCCCGCTCGCGCAACTCATCCCTCGGAGGCCGACCCTCCTCCCCGCGCGCGGACGGCCGGCCCCCCCGCCCGCGCGGCGGCTTCGTGTGCGGGGCCCGCGTCGGAGGTGCCATGTCCGTCCGCTCCCTGTTGCCGCTTCTCGTCCTGGCGATCGCGATCTCGAGCTGCGCGCGCCAGAGCCCCGTCGCCCCCTCGGCCGGCGACCCCGCCGTTCCCGCGGTGCCCCACGTGGACACCGCCGAACTCGACCGGCTCGAGCGCCTCGCCGCCGAACCCGACCAGGGCCTGTCCAAGTACGCCGCGCACGCCCAGCGCGTGTTCGTGCCCGCCGGCTCGGTGGACGCCCTCTCGGCCGCCATCGCGCAGGCCGGCGACGGCGGCGTGGTGGTGCTGCGGACCGGCGTGCACCACGAGAGCGGCACGGTCCTCGTGGACCGCCGTGTCACCGTGATCGGCGAGAAGAACGCCGTCGTCGTCTCGGGCGCGGGCCTGCCGAGCGCGGCAATCCCGTTCCCGACCACGCCCGCGTTCCACATGACGGCCGATGGCTCCGTGCTGTGGGGTTTCGCCATCCAGCCGGCCAGCGGCGACGGCAGCACCGGCGTCGCCATCGACGGCGCCGAGGACGTGCTGGTGTTCCGCACCCGCATGACCGGCTACCAGGTCGGCGTGCTCATCGAGCAGGGCAACCGGGCCAAGGTGTGGAGCAACACGATCATCGCCTCGAGCCAGTGGCAGACGGGTGAGATCTTCGACGCCTACGGCGTCGTCGTGAACAACGGCGACGACACCAGCGTGCTGCGCAACGACATCAGCAATGCGCTGTTCGGCATCTGGGCCTGCGACGCACGCGGCACCTGTGCGTTCAACCGCGCGAACGGCAACTACCTCGGCATCATCCTGTGCAAGGTGCCGCAGGGCTCATGGCAGATGCCGGGCGGTCAGGTGGTGGGCGCGGACCAGAGCGCGGTGCAATGGCTCACGGCCTTCAACGTGACCCAGGACAACTTCGGATACGGCGTGCTCGTGATCGACGGCGCCAACCGCAGCGTGGTCGCGAGCAACCTGGCCACCGGCAACGGGGAGTGGGACGTGGACTTCGCGGGCGACAGCTACCGCTTCGGCTTCCTCACGCCCGCCTCATTCGACAACACGTTCATCGCGGGCCTCCATCCCGACACGATCGTGCGGAACTGCGGCACGAACAACGCCATCCACGGCGGCCAGTTGGTGGACAACACGCTCCACCCGTGTGACTGACGCGGGCGGACGCAACTGGCGCGGCCCGGGGGCGCACTCCCCCGGGCCGCGGCCGTCACGGGCAGGGCCGGCTCGCGCCGGGCCTGTGGCGAGCGCGCGGCGGTGGCCCTAGGCTGCCGGGCATGCGCCCGCGACCCACGCTGCTGCTCGCCGCACTGCTGACGCTCGCCCCGCCCGTCTCGGCGGCGCCTCCCGACGGCGTGTGGGAGGGCCGGCTGCAGGGCGCCATCCGGCTCCGCATCCGGCTCGCCACGCACGAGAGCGGGCGCCGCGCGACGCTCGACAGCCCCGACCAGGGGGCCACCGGTCTGCCGCTCGAGATCCGGCACCTCGGTGACGACTCGCTCGCGGTGTGGCTCGCGAGCGCGCAGGGCGGCTGGGCGGGACGCCTCTCCGAGGACGGCGCGACGCTCACCGGCACGTGGTCGCAGGGCGCGGCGGCGGTGCCGCTGACGCTGCGCCGGCTGGACGCCGTGCCCGAGGACCGCCGCCCGCAGGAGCCGCTGCCGCCGTTCCCCTACGACGTGGCCGAGGTCACGTTCGAGAACGCGGCGGCGGGCGTCACGCTCTCGGGCACGCTCACCACGCCGCGGGGCGCGGCGCGGCCGGCAGCCGTGGTGCTGGTGTCGGGCTCAGGCCCGCAGGACCGCGACAGCGCGATCTCGGGCCACCGGCCGTTCCTGGTGCTGGCCGACCACCTCACGCGCGCGGGTCTGGCGGTGCTGCGTTACGACGACCGCGGCTTCGGCCGTTCGAGCGGGCGCTTCGCCGACGCGACCACCGACGACTTCGCCGCCGATGCCGCCGCCGCGGTGGCGTACCTGCGTGCGCTCCCGGGCATCGACACCGCGCGCATCATGGTGATCGGCCACAGCGAGGGCGGGCTGGTGGCGGCGCGGCTGGCGGCGCGCGACCCGAGGCTGGCCGCGGTCGTCTCGCTCGCCGGACCGGCGCTGCGCGGCGACTCGCTGCTGGCGGTGCAGAGCCGGGCCCTCATGCGCGCCGCCGGCCGCGACTCGGCGGGACAGGCGCTGACGATGCGGTTCAACCGCGAGGTGTGGCGGCACGGCTTCGAGGACACGCCCGACGACACCGCGCGCGCGCGCGTCGAGCGGGCGGCGCGCGCCTTCGTCGCGACGTTGCCGGCGTCCGACCTCGAGTCCATCGGCGAGCCCGAGGCGTTCATCCGCACGACCGCCGCCCAGGTGGTGAACCCGTGGTTCCGGAGCTTCGTGCGATTCGATCCCGGCCCCGACCTGGAGCGCGTGAACGTGCCGATGCTCGCGTGCTTCGGCGAACGCGACCTGCAGGTGCCGCCCGACGCCAACGTGCCCGCGCTCACGCGCCGGTTCCCGGGCGCGCGCGCCGCACGCCTCACCGTGCAGCGGTGGCCGAAGCTCAACCATCTGTTCCAGACCGCGACCACCGGCCTCCCCGCCGAGTACGGCCTCCTCGCCGAGACGCTCTCGCCCGCCCTGCTCGACTCGCTCACCGCATGGCTGACCACGGCGCCCGTGGCGCGTCCATGAACGCGCCGCACACGCCGGGCGCCGACTTCGAGCGCCGCCTGCGGTGGCCCGCCTGTCCGACGAGGCTGTTCGCGGCCAACCTGATGCTGCTCGCGATCGCCGCCGGCGTGTCCCTGCGCATGCGCCCGCGCCACCCCGCCGGCCTGCCCGACGACCCGCGCGCCCGCGTGGCCGCGGCGACGCTGCTCGGCGGCGCCGCGCTCGCCACCGAGGGGCTCCGCTTCCGGTCGGCCATCCTCGGCGGCGAGGTCGAGGACCGGCAGAGCCCGCCGGCGCTGCGCTCGCGCGCCGAGATGGTGGCGCCGCTGCTGGAGCAGGCCCTCCGGGCCCGCCCGCTCGAGCCGCGCATCCACGCCGCGCTCGCGGCGCTCGACCTGCTCGAGCACCGCGACGCCCTCGCCGCGCGGCGCTACCACTGGGCCTGCGAGCTGGCGCCGCACTACGCCGAGGCTCGCCTCGGGCTCGGCGTCGCGCTGGCGCGGCAGGCGCTGCGCGAGGGCGATCCGCTGCGGGCGCGGGCGCTGCGGCTGCAGGCGGTGGCGCAGTTCGCCGCCGTGGACTCCACGAGCCCCGAGTACGCACACGCGCTCTTCAACCGCGCCCGCCTGCTGGCGCACACCGGCCCCGCGAGCGAGGCCGCCCGCTTCACCGCCGCCTACCTCGCACGCGAGCCGGTGGGGCCGTGGGCCGACATGCTGCGGGGTGAGTCGGCGCGGTAGGGGCGAGCCCGGGCAACGCTATCGAATCACCACCACGCGGCTCCTCGCTTCGTCGCCAGCCGGCGTGACCCGTACCAGGTAGAGCCCCGGAGTCCACTGCCGCGGCGCCAGCTCGACCGTCTGCTCGCCCGCGTCACGAGGCACGATCCGCTGCTCGAGCAGCACACGTCCCTGCACGTCGAGCACTTGCACGCGCAAGGGGTCGGCGGTCGGCAGCGAGAGGCCCAGCACGATGCGCTCGGGCCCGTTGGCGAACCTTCCCGAGACCACGCGCAACTCCTCGGTCGCCCGACGCTCCACCCACACCAGCCCGGCTGTGCGGGGCGCACCGGACTCCATCCACGTCAACCGATAGGCACGCCGCTCGCCAGGCCGGAGCCCCGGCTCGCGGAACCGTACGCGGTCGCCGCCCACCGCCTCGGCCAGGCCCGCCGGTTCCCACGCGGCGCCGTCGCCGCTTCGCTCCACGCGCAACGGCGTCGGGGGTGCGTCCACCACCCACCACTCGATCGTGGCGAGGTCGCCCGCGACTCCCGCCGAGGCCACACTCGCCAGCGTCGGGACCGGGCCGTCCACGCCGAGCCGCTGCACGAACAGCGTGTCCTCCGTGCTCGTGTTGCCGCCATCGTAGATGGTGCCGCTCCACGCGATGACCGCATCGCCGGAGGGGAGGAGCGTACTCGGGTAGCCGGAGAATCCCCGTGTCGTCACGACGGGCGGCGTGCTCGGCCACCCCGGGGCGACCTGCCCGTCCGGGGTCAGGCGGAGCCCGCGCACACCCCTCGGCTCGCCCGCATCCCCCCAGATGGCGTAGACGCCCTGCGGGGAGGCGAGCAGTTCCTGAGGATACTGCCCGTAGCCGAGGACGCTCTCGTAGATGACGCGGCCGGTGTCCGGCCAGCCGGGCGATGGGGCGCCCGAGAGGTCGTAGCGGCCGAGGACGGCCCCGCGCGTGTACAGGGTCTGGGAGTACCTGCGCACGACGCGCTGCGAGAGCACGTAGGCGCCCGGCGAACCATCCGAGGCGATCCGTGGAGGCTCGGGTTCACCGCGCACGCCGGCTGGAGGCCAGCCCGCACGGATCGCGCCGGTCGAATCGACCGCGCCCAGCGAGTCGCCGTAGGACACGATCATCCCGCCCGCACCGTCGGGGATGGCGAGCAGATCGGCGAACACCGCCGGGCGAGCGATCAGTCGCCGTCCTTGGGATGTCCACGTGGGGTCGAGGGTCCCGTCCGACCGAATGCGATGCCCATAAAGCGCGAGGTCCTGGCTGTTGCGATTGTCGATCCATACGACGAGCGCGCCACCTGTCGGGGCCGGCACCAGTTTGGGGAAGCTCTGGGTGCCCGGCTGGTCGCAGAGCACGACCCCCGAATCGGGCCAGCCGGGCCAAGTGGCCCCGATGCTGTCGTGCTTGCTGACCACGATGCCGCCGTTCGAGCCGGGGATGCTGAAGGTGGCCGCGATCAACAACCCGCCGTCACGATCGAGCATCGCAGCCGGCGACTCGCTCGATCGCTCAGGCGGCCCCAAGGGGAGCCCCCCTTCCGGTGTCCCCGTGAGCACCGCCCCATCCGCGGACACTCTGCAAAGGCGCAGTCGTTGCAGCGCCCCCCCAGTTCCCACGACGATGTCGGACCAGCAGACGAACAGGCCGCCGCGGCCGTCCGGGGCCGCGCTCGCCGGGTTCGAGATCATGGTCGCGAAGTCGAGCCGCAGGCCAGAAGTCGGCCAGCCATTCGCGACCTCGCCCGAGGACGAGATCCGGATCGCGTAGATGTGTGCCGGTGTGGGCTCGCCCGCCTCCGGACGTGTGTCGCGCCAGACCACGAAGATGTCATCCTGATGCCCGTTGACCACTTGGATGTACCGCTGGTCCCCGGGCTCAGGGCACGCGACCACGGCTCGCGAGCCCCAGGCGCACCAGGCGGAAGGGGGCGACACGATCATACCCAGCGCCGCCATCGCCGCCACCACAACTCCGATCCCCCGCATCGCCTTCCCCTAGATTGAACCGCCCTGGAGCCATCGCCACGCCGTGCCATCGTGGTACTCCAGCCGCTGGAGTTCCTGATTCAGCATGATGGTCCCGGCCACCGCGCCGTTCCGGATGACCTGACACTCCGCGGCCGTGAATCCAGGTAGACGCATCGGCCCCAAGGGCGCGATCGTGCGAACCACGCCAGAGTCGGCGGTCTCCGCATAACCAGCCCCGGTTGGGGCCACGACATCGAGCGCCAGCTTCGTGGCCCCCGCCCTCGCGACGCCGCCCGTGAGCACCAGCGTGGGTTTGAAGTTCTGAAGCGGGTCGACCCGCAGCTCGATGTCCTCGCGCCTCTGGCCGGAGCCCGGCGCGTCGGGGGTCGACGTGACGAGCGAGTCGATGATCACCGTCTGCCGCCCCTCGATGAGCACCGCGCGGCTCGAGTAGCTCGGCGGCGGCGTCGTCCCGGGCGGCACGACGGGGTTCGGCTGCCGATTCGCACTGCAGCCGATCAGCGAGACCCCCTGCGACTCGTTGCCCTTCACATGCACGAACCACGGCCGCGGACTCTCCGGCGCCGGCACCGGCGGCTCCTCGAACCACGAGCCGATCACCGTCACCCCGCGACAGTCCTCGAACTCCGCGAACGCCGGCGCCCCGGCGACGCTCTGGCTCTCGCAGGTGACCTGCGAGAACGTCAGTCCCTCGGCACGTCTCGCCAGGATGCCGTGTCCCACGAAGTGCAGGAACTCGCAGCTCGTGAACGCCTGCGTGGTGGTGCTCCGGCCGAGGCGCAGCGCGCCCAGACTCCTCGGCTCCTCGATCGTGACGCCGTCGAACCGGCCGAAGATGCTGAGCGAGTCCGCGTTGCAGCCCGGGTCATCGGTGCCCAGCACCTCGATCCCCCAGCCCGGCGTGTACTGCACCTGCACGTCGTTCAACCGCGTATAGCGGATGATGTCGGCGGTCGCGGGAGGTGCCGGCTGGTCCGAGGCGAGCCGCCCGATCACCACACCCGATCCGAGCCCCGCACCTCCAGGACCGCGCACCGTGAGCGCCTCGAGCCCGCACCACGAGTTCTTGATCCACACAGTGGGCTTGTCGACATCGGTGCAGGTGAGCACCGTGAGCCCGCGGCCCGCTCCCATGAGCCGGACGCGCTTGTTCGGCGGCAGCACCAGCGTGTCGGACCGCAGGTACGGGATCGGCTCCAGCACCACCGTGGTCTCCTGATGATCGGGACACGCCTCGATCGCCGCCTCGAGGGACACGAAGTCCCGCGACAGCAGCCACCCCAGCGCGCTCACCGACGGTCCGCCGTCGTAGTCGAGGTAGGTGCGCGGGCTGAATCCGCTGCCGGTCACGATGAAGTCGAATCGCGACGCGCCGATGTAGGCACCGAACCGGCCGGTCGTGCTGTCGCTGTTGTAGGGGGGCGTCAGCGGCTGCGAGCCCCGCGCATCCCGGTAGGCCTGCACCGTCGGCGCGAACAGCCGCGTGTTGGCGGGCAGTTGGTACGAGCCGGTGCCTGTGTAGCGGATCCGCACCTTGGTCCGACCGATGAGGTTCGTCACCTCGTACTGAGGACCCGATGCTCCGAGCAGGATCAGGTCGCCGATCGCGATGAGCCCGATGTCGTCCACCGGGATGTCGCGGTCGTCGGGTGGATCCGCAGGGAGCAGCAGGGTGGTGGTCTTCACCGTGGCGCCTTGTCGATGGAAGGTGAACGTGGCGGCCGCGGGCACCTGCGAGGTATCCGTGGTCGACTTGTTCTTGAGCACCGTGAAGTCGAATCGGCGCAGCAATTGCGTGATGGACATGCGGGCCGGCCTCCGGTTCGGTCGCGAGCGGATGCTGCCCACGGAGAGTAGGCCGGAGCCCCCCCCCTCCATGCAAGCGGAATCTCGGCATGGCGAACGGCCCTGTTGAGGTACGCGAGCGGCAGCGCGGCGGCGCGCATCGGCTACTGCGAGACGGTCACGCCGACACGCGGGCAGTGCGGCGTCAGCGGGCAGTCGGAGCACTTGGGCTTGCGCGCATTGCACACCTGCCGGCCGTGCAGGATGAGCCAGTGCGAGAGCATGACCCAGTCCTCGCGCGGGATCAGCGGCTGCAGCGCCATCTCGATCTTGACCGCATCGCTCTCGCGCGTGAGCCCGAGCCGGTTGGAGAGCCGCGTCACGTGCGTGTCCACCACGATCCCCGAGGCGATGCCGTAGGCGTTGCCGAGCACGACGTTGGCGGTCTTGCGGCCGACGCCGCGCAGCGCCGTGAGTGCGTCGAGGTCGCGCGGCACCTCGCCGCCGTGCAGCCGGACCAGGTCGGCGCACGCGGACTGGATCGCCTTGGCCTTGTTGCGGAAGAAGCCGGTCGAGTGGATGAGCCGCTCGAGATCGGCGAGATCGGCGCGCGCGAACGCCGCAGCGTCCGGGTACCTGGCGAACAGCTCCGGCGTCACCATGTTGACGCGCTCGTCGGTGCACTGCGCCGACAGGATGGTGGCGATCAGCAGCTGCAGCGGGCTCTGGAAGTCGAGGGCGCAGCGTGCGTCGGGGTAGAGCTCGTGCAACTGCTCGAGAATCGCCGCCACCCGCACGGGGTCCGGGCTCAGCGCGCGCGTGCGCGCGCGCGCCGGCTTGGGCGCGCGCGCCTTGGGCGCCGCGCGCGCCACCTTCCTCTGGGCCGAGGGCGCCGGCCGCGCGCCCTTGCGCGCGTGTCCGCTCTCGCTCGCGGCCGCCTTGGTGCGCGAGGTGCCCGGCGCCGAGCGCACGCGCGCCGCCGAGGGCATCTTGGGTGCGGGGCCGCTCTTGCGGCGCGATCGCGGGGACTTGCGGGGCATGGCGAGCGGCAGGGTAGCACGGCGGAAGCCGCCGAACGCGAAGCGGCCGCCCCCCCGGGAAGCGAGGGGCGGCCGCCTGTCCGTGGCCCGGGTCAGCGCGTCCGCACCACCTTGCGCGACGACACCTGGCCGCCCGCGTTCATGCGCACCCAGTAGAGGCCGGGCGGCACGGCGCGACCGTCATCGTCGCGGCCGTCCCACACCAGCGAATGCCGGCCCGCCGCCCACGGCCCCTCGGCGAGCACGCGGCGCCGGGCGCCGGTGACGTCGTGGATGTCGAGGCGCACGTCGGAGCCCTCCGCCAGATCGAGTCCGAAGCGCACTTCATGCTCGAAGGGGTCGGGCGCCGCGGAGCGCAGGCCCGTCGCGACCGGGAGCGGCTCCGCGTCGGCGCCGAGAGTGCTCATGGTGATCTGCACGGTGTAGCTGCCGCTCTTGGCGATGTCGCCCGAGCCCGCCTTGAAGATGACGAGGCCGTAGTCGCCGGGCCGGTCCACGATCACCGAGATGTTCTCGGCCGCCCCGTTGCCACCCAGCCAGTCGGCGCGCGAGGTGGCGTCGGACCGGCTCTGGAACGGCGTGCCGGGCACGTGCAGCGCGATGCCCCAGTCCACGGTCGAGCCCGAGCCGTTGAGCACGCGCAGGTTCCAGCGGCCGTACGTGAGCGGCAGCGAGTAGAGGTCCATGAGCTGGCCGTAGCCGAGCGTCACGGGCCCGATGCCGGCCGACGGGTTCGGAACCGACTGCGATCCCAGCACCTCGGTCACGTACTGCGCGGTGTCCGAGACGCCCGCCACGTCGGCGCGCACGAGCCCCGCATCGAAGCCGCGGTGGGCCGTCGAGCTGAAGTCCACGAGCACGTAATCGAGCAGCCCCGCGCCCCAATCCGAACTGGTCAGCGGCGAGGAGAAGCCGTCGGTCGCCGTGGCCGCCTTCTCGTGCAGCCACAGGTCCATGTCGGAGGCCCCCAGCGGCGTCAGCGCGACGCCCGCCCACTGGTGCCCCATGCCGCTCGTGAACGCCGGAGTGCGGATGCCGTCCTGATTCAGGTACACCACCTCGCCGTCGGGCAGCGTGCTCCACCCGGCGTCCGCCCGGCGTCCGTGCTTCCGCCAGCGCGGCGTGTCGAGCGGCCGGACCGGGGGGATGAACGACCACTGCCGGCCCGAGGTGTTGTCGAGCTCGTCCGATTCGACGATGTCGTCGTCCGGGTCGGTCTGGAGCCACAGGGTGTGGCGCCCGCCCGGGATCGTCGTGGGCGACACGTCGTACGCCGTGCGGGTGGCGTTGCCGTTGAACTCGATGAACGTGGGGCCCGTCACGCGGACGCCGTCCCACAGGATGTCGGTCTCGAGCTGGGGCGCCAGCACCGAGCCGTTGTTGCGGACGCACACGTTCATCCACGTGGTCAGATCGCCGTCGAGCCACGCGGTCGGCTGGGCGGGACCCGGCGCGCCGTCCGGGGTGCGCCGCGGCACCAGCGGCGCCGCCCACCCGTTCGCGGTGAACGGCTGCCCGTCGGGCTGCGACAACCGCAGGCGCAGTCCGAAGCTCATCGGGCCCTGCGTCGTGCTGGGGTTGCGATGCACGGCGATCAGGTAGGTGCCGGTGGAGAACGCGCTCACCTGCAGCGAGGAACGTCCATACAAGTTTGACGTGGTCTTGCGGTCGAAGTCCTCGATGCCGGCGGTCTCCTTGGCCTGGTCGAACCACAGCGTGGTGACGTTGTTGACGAGCGCCGGCGCGCCGCTCACGTCGATCGAGTACCAGCCGGTCTGGCCCGCGAGCACGGTGAACGTGAAGATCCGCATCATCTCGTCCTGCGCGAACGAGACCGTCACCGAGTCCCCGGCCTGCAGCGAGCTCGGGATCAGCTGGCGAAGCCGGTAGGGCGTGGCGAACCAGCCGTCGCGGTAAACGCCCAGGTCCCACGTGCCGTCCCCGTTCGGGATACGGTTGGTGAACACGGCATCGAGCAACCCGGTCCCGCGCGTCGAGACCGAGCGCGGGAACACGTAACCGTTGGTCGAGCTCGTGGAGCTGGCGAACACCCGCAGGTCCACGTCCTGCAGCGGGCTGGTCGAGGTGGCGTGGGCGTAGGCGCCACTCCAGACCGCGTTGGCGCTGAACGTGCCCCCGGGCGGCGTGTACACGTGCGAGATCTCGAAGCCGTCGCAGTTCTTGGACGGGAGGATGCCGGCGGGGAGCGCGTCGTGGCCGGCGTCGGACCTGGGCGGCGAGGGGTTCGAGTAGAACGTGAACGGATCGAGCCGGTCGGGATCCCACACGAGCTGCCGCGAGCGGCGATTGTTATCCTCGTTGGACTCCGCCTCGGTCTCGGCGGCGTCGTACCACACCTCCACGGTGTGGCGGCCACCACCCACCACGACCGGCCCGTCGTTGAGCACGTAGGACCGCGCGCCGCCCGCTGTCGCCGAGACCGTGGCCGAATCGCGCTGCACGCCGTCGATCAGCAGCCGGGCGCGCGTCCCGAGCGTGCCGACCTCGCCGAAGTTGTGCACGACGGCGTTCCAGTAACTGTTGCCGCCGCTGTTCAGCGTGCTGGTGGCGCTCGCCGAGCTGACGGTGGCGAGGTTGTTGCTGCGCATGCTCACCGCCGCATCCCAGCCCGCCGGCAGTGGCGAGGGGGCGGCGAGGTCGGCGGGGTAGGGGTCGCGGATGCGATAGGGGCCCGCGGTGGCGAAGTTGTTGCTCCAGGTGCCATTGGCGTCGCGCGCCCGCAGCGTCACGTAGTACGTGCCCGGCCCCGGGGCCTGGACCGTCCCCGCGAGCGGCTGGCCTTCCGTGACACTCGCCGTGGTGCCGGGCATGAGCGCGCTCGTGCCGATGCGCAGGCTGTAGGCCGCGGCACCCGAGTAGTCGTCGGGTGCGGGCTGCCACGTCATGTCGATGGTGCGGTCCGGCGACTCGGGGTACTGCAGGCCCTCGTTGTGACTGGTGGACTCGAAGTAGGGCGACACGCCCGGCGGAGCGGCATCCAGCTGATAGCCCGCATTGATGAACGTGTTCCACAGCCAGGAGGCCGGGATGCCCGAGTTGCGCTGGAGGAACTTGTTGATGAACCCCGCGGGCCCCTCGTGGCTGCCCGCACCCATGGTGCCGAGGATCTCCGCCGGGTCGATCGTGAGTTGGTCCACGCCCACGCCGCGGGCGGGATCGTCCTCGTTCTCGCTGTCCTCGAGGTCGCGCAGCAGCGCGGAGAAGTTCCCCTCGATGATGTAGGGCTCGTCCCCGTAGATCGCGCCCTCCCCGCAGGACCCCAGCGCCTCGACGCTCCGTCCCCGCCGGACGCCATGCCCGTAGAACTGCACGTGCCGGCGGTGAAGGATGTCGGACACCCAGTTGGCGAATCCCTCGTTGAGGGCGGTGCCGTCGTCCTCCTCGCACCAGGCGCAATGGCCGGGATCGCCGTTCGGGTTGTTGCAGATGCCATTGTCGTAGTCGAAATCGGGTACATAGAACAGCGACCACTGGATGTGATGCCCGTATTCGTGCAGGTGCGTGCCGCCGTTCCAACCGAAGCGTTCGCCGGCCACGTTCTCGGGGATGTTGATCTCGCCGTCGTAGTGCGGCCAGTCCCCGCTCGGATAGATCGCATCCACGGACGGCACATCGCGGCCGATGCGGTTCATCTCACGCCAGCCGCGCGTGAGGTTGGTGAAGATGTGACAGGCGGCGCGGCCCTGCTCGCTGTTCGGCTGGCGCGTGCCGAAGTCCGCGGTCGAGCCCGTGAAGTCCTCCTTCACCCCGGTGGTGAAGAGGTAGTTGTTCTCGAGCCATCCGTACTCGACCACCACGCGCGAATTGGCGAGTTCGAACTCGAGGTAGAGATCGGGCTCGCTCTCGCTCGCGAACACCGTCAACTCGAAACGGCCATCCACTCCCGTGATGCTCGTGCCGAGATGCTCGTCCCAATCCCAGTCCTCGTCGTAGACGCGCACCGTGGCGTTGTCCACGGGCCACGTGCTGCCATCGTCGCGCAGGTACACGAAGCGGCCCCGCACCACGATGTTGCCGCCGCCCGCGCTCTTGGCCTCCCCGGGCAGCGCCTTGCGCTTGAGCTTGCCTTCCCCGACCCGCGCCTCGCGCTCGACGGGCGTGAGCAGGGCGCTCGGCGGCTCGCTCGCCGGAGGTTCGAGGATGACGACCGAGGCCGGCACCAGCGAGCTCGGCGTGGGCGCCGTGACGCGCTGCCAGTTCTCGCTCGAGAAGTCGAACGAACGTGACACGACCGTGGAGTTGGCGCGGAACCGGATGCGGATGCCGGGGCTCGCCGTGGCGGGCGTGAGCGTGACGCGGATCGTGCGCGTGTTCGAGCGCCCGGAGAGCAGCACGGGCAGCTGCGGCGCATTGTGCGTGAGCGTGCCGTTCGAGTCGGTGGGCGTGATGGAGAACTGGCTCAGCGTCATGGTGGCCGACGCCGTGAGCAGGAGGTCCGCGGTGTAGGGCTGGCCGGGCACCGCCGGCCCCGTGGTGCCGACGACCTGCACCGAGACGGGCGGGGAGGACGTGGCGAGGGCATCGTGCGGCGCGCCGAGCGCGGCGGCCAGGGCGAGCGCGGCACACCAACGGCGGATCATCGCGCCACCTCGCCGCGCACCGGCGCGGTCACGAGCGCGGCCGCGCGCGAACGGTACTGCTCGAGGCGGCGCACCAGTCCGATGTCCCCGCGCGCCTGTGCGAACGTCATCTGCCGGTCGAGCAGCGCCAGCCGCGTGGCGCGCTTGTGCTGTTCGATCCCGGCCTGCAGCTCGGCCTGCTCGGCCTCGGGGGCGGCGGCCGCCCGGGCGCGCAGCTCGGCCAGTTCGGTGTTGCGCTCGGCGAGCAACTGGCGGAGCGCGAGACGCTCGCGCAGGCGCGGCGAGGGTGCGACGATCGTCTCGCCCGGCACATCGGGACGGGACGTCTTGGCGGCCGCGGCTTCTTCGGCGGCGGCGGGCGGCGAAGCGACGACCGTGGTCGCGACCGCGGCGAAGAGGGCGGCCGCGAGACAGGCGGGGCGAAGGGACCATGCGGGCATCGGGTGCTCCTCGGACGATGGGGTGGTGATGGGGGCCAGGCGCCCCGTGCTCCCTCAACGCACCAACCCGCCCGCCTGCACACGGTGAGTGCCCCGCATGAAGCGGCCCCGTGGGCGGAGTCGCCCACGGGGCCCTTGGTCGCGCCCGGCTTCCGGGCTACGGACGCGACACGCTTCGATGCCTCGGCGGTCCGGCCGGTTCGCGGGGGGACCCAACCCGGCCCCCAGGCCCCCCGCAACCCGCCTCAGCCGCTCCTACCCCACCCGCACCACCCCTGTTCCCGCTCGAGCCGCGAGCTTCGTCGACCCGAGCGCGCCGACCCCGCCAGTGCGTGCGAGGCGCGAGCGGGCGCTGGCCCGGGGGCGCCGGCCCTGCCGGTGCG
>CAZMQP010000006.1:8768-22951 GCA_964568385.1 uncultured bacterium | reverse complement strand
CGTACACGACGCGCCAGCGCACCGAGGGGTCCGGGTCGTCGAGGTGGGCCAGCAGCGCATCGGCCGAGGTCGTGTCGGCCAGCCGCCACAGCGCCACCGCGGCATGACGGCGGTTGGCGGCGGCGCTCGATCGCAGGAACGCGCTCACGCGCGGCGTCGCGGCCGGGTCCATCAGCTTGCCCAGCGCCTCCACGGCCAGCCCGCGCACCTCGGGGTCGCGGTCGAGCAGCGCGCCCTCGAGGGCCGTGCGGGCCGAACGGTGCCCGGTCTGCCCCAGCGCGAACACCGCCTCGCGGCGCACGCCGCCGTCGCGGTCGTGCACCAGGGGCGACAGCGCCGCGACGAGCGAGGAGTCCTGCAGCCGGCCGGCGGCCAGCGCCGCGCGCGCGCGCACGGCGGCCTCGTCGTGGCGCAGTCCGGCGGCGATCTCGGGTTCGAAGCGGCGCTCGTCCTCGGCGATGGCGATGCCGCGCAGCGTGGCCGGATCGGGGGCGGCGGCTCCGGCGGCGGCCGGGAGCGCCAGCAGGAGCGTCAGGGCGAGCGCGAAGCGGATGCGGCGCGGGTGCGTCACGGTGGGGACCTCCGGTGAACGGTTCTGCCGCCGGCCCCGCGGCCGGACGCGGTCACGGGGTCGCGGGCTCTTCCGTGGCGGCGCGGCGCGGCTTGCGCAGCTTGACCAGGCGGCCCAGTTCCTCGACGCGGGCGCCCGAGGGCGTCGCCACCGAGAGCCGGTAGAAGTAGATGCCGTTGGCGAGTTCGCTGCCCTCGGCGTCGCGGCCGTCCCAGCGGACCTGATGGTAGCCGGGCGCGAGCGCCGGCACCACGAACGACTGCAGCACGCGGCCGCTCACCGTGAACACCGAGACGCGTGCGTCGGCCGGCTCGGAGCCGAGCAGCGTGAAGCTGAGCGCGGTGCCGTCGCTGTCGAAGGGATTGGGGAACGCCATCAGGTTGGACAGCTGCAGCTCGCCGATCGCGGTGCGGACGCGGAACCGGCGCACCGGCGAGGGGCCGCCCGCGATGTCGAGCCGGACCTCGTAGTCGTCCACCGCGTAGGGGTCGTGCACCCACGACAGGATCCACTCGCGCCCCGAGGGATCGCCCGGATTCGCCACGGCGCTGAACGCCTGCGGCTGCCCGTTGACGCGCAGCGTCAGGTCGCTCGACGGCACCAGCGGCGCCGGCGACAGCAGCAGCAGCGACAGGTTGGCGACCGGGGAGACGGCGTCGTCGTCGTTGATGGGCGTGCCGTCCACGCGCAGCACCGTGGCCACTGTGAAGCTCGCGGTGGTGCGGCTCTCGCGGCCGTCGCGGTCCCGCACCACCACCACGAACTGCTGGTCCTGCGGCGTCAGCGGCGTGCGATGCACGAGCGTGAAGCGGCGGCCGCCGTACTGCGACGTGGCGGCCGCGGTGTCGGGGAACGCCGGGCTCAGCGTGTAGTCGGCGGCGTCCACCGGCTGCACGCCGGCGGCGCTGACGCGGTAGACGCCGAGCGAGTCGAGCCGCACGGTCGAGACCAGGCGCGCCTCCAGGCGCAGCGTGTCCCCCGGCGTGCGCAGCCGCACGGGCTGCGCGTCGATCACCGGCGTGCCGTTGGCGAGCAGCATGTTCTGCGGCCGGCCGATGGACAGGCGGGTCGCCGGATCGCCGAGCAGCGCGTAGGTGATGGCGATGCCGCGCTCGTAGGCGGCCGACTGCACCGTGGGCACGTAGCGCAGGAACGTGGCCAGCAGCGCCTCGCCCGGCACCACGCGCGCGCCGCGCTCGCCCAGCACCTCGTCGCGCGGCGGGTCGGAGAACATCGAGCGCGTCATCGCCACGTTGACGTGGTTGGCGCCGTCACGCGGCACCACCTCGAAACAGACCGACGCCCACGAGCCCACGGCGCCCTTGAGCGGCAGGTTGACCAGGTCCTCGCCGATGGACGCCCCCTGCGCCGAACTGCCCTGGTTCTCGGGCCGCGCGAACATGTTGGCGTGGCACGAGAACGCCGAGAACAGGAACGGCTTGCCGTCGTTGGTGAGCAGGTTCTTGTCGTCGGACAGGCCGTCGCCGAGGTTGCGGTAGAGGTCCTCGTGCGTGAGCACGAACTCGTTGGCGTGCCCCTGGTAGTTCCACCACAGCACGCCGCGGCTCAGCTTGGAGAACAGCTGCGGCGTCACGTTGCCGTGCGTGCGCGTCTGCGTGTCGGAGCGGCTCGGCCGGCAGGTGTCGGCCGGCGGCACGTAGGTGAACGGCTCGTCGGGCAGGTAGAAGCGCAGGTTGAAGCGCTCCACGTCCATCTGCGCCAGGCCCGCGTCGCCCACGATGATGCCGCGCATGGTGTCGGCGAGGAACACGAAGCGCTCCTCGTAGTCGCGATGGCAGTAGTTGCTGCCGGTGGCGCCGCCGCCGAAGAACGACTCGCCCGAGTAGGCGTCGTCCGAGAGCAGCAGCACGCGCCGCCGCCACGCCTCGTCGGCGGCGAGGTCCTCGTAGGCGAGCAGCTTCTGCACCACGGCCTGCGCCTGCGCGGGCGAGTTGACCGGCAGGCGCCCCACCATCATCTCGGGGATGACCGCGCCGAAGCCGAAGATGGGATCGCAGTTGCCGGTGAGGCAGGCGTAGCGGTTGTCGGCGGGCACGATCTCGTAGCCCTCGCTCACCGGCACCGGGCCGGGCGTGGGCAGCACCGGCACCCAGTCGGCGCCGGAGGTGCGCCGGAAGTTGAACGGGTCCAGCGTGCCGTCGCCCGCCAGCAGCAGGAAGCGCGCGTCCCACTGCTCGTAGCCCCAGCGCACGAAGCGCTGGATGCCGACGGGCCCCGGACGGCCGCCGTTGAACTCGTCGTAGATGCTCTGCACCGGGGCCGTGACCACCGACAGGCCCTGCGACTGGCGCTTGGCCGCCAGCGGCGCCATCTGCGCCAGCCACGCCTCGGGCGTCACCAGCAGGTAGTCGCCCGCCGGGCTCGCCCACAGCGAGCGCTCGGTGACCGCCGAGTAGGCCGAGGCGGGAGGCGTGCGCGGACCGCTCGCCGGGTCGTAGGGCAGCTGCACGCCGCCGGCCGCGTAGCGGCGCGGGAACCCGGCCGCGACCGAATCCTGGAACTCCACCGAGAGCGTGCTGCCCACCGGGATGGTCTGCGCCGGCGCGATCACCACCCGCACCGGCCGGTCGGGATCGGTGACGTCGTAGACGCGCACCGAGTCGGTGCGGAATCGCTCGAGGCGCACCAGCACCTCGCCGGTCGCATCGCCGGTGTTGGGCTCGATGGCGTCGTCCACCGCGAACGGGCGCCGCCAGTAGGTGGCCTCGAACCAGTTGAACCCGACGCCGGCGCTGGCGTTGGTGGTGGGATCGGGCGGCTGGAAGCCGTTCTTGCCCCACTGCCGCAGGAAGTTGGTGCGGCCCTCGGTCAGCGCCGAGCCGCGCACCGACATCGTGCTGGTCACCGGCGCCTTGTTGGACCAGCGCACCGAGTCGGCCACCGTGGTCACCTGCCCGTTGCCGTTGCGCACCGCCGCCCACGTGTTGTGCGAGCCGAACCGGCGGCCCACCCACTGCGTGGTGAACTGCACCGCGCGCGAGGTGTCGATGTCCTGCACCTCGAAGCGGATGGTGTCGGGGCGGTTGTAGTAGAACGTGATCTCGGTCCAGTGGAAGAGGTCGAACGTGGTGTCGGCGGGATTGCCCACGAACGGCATGTACGCCGCGAAGTTGCCCTCCCAGCGCGTGCGCTGGGGGTAGGCGGCGAGGGGCGTGAGGCCGTTGACGCCGCGCCAGCCGTCGCGGCGCGCCATGCGCGCGCCGCCGGCGGCGTCGCGGGTCACATACAGCACCTCGGCGTCGCCCCACTGGCGCTGGTAGACGCTCGCGCCCGAGCGCTCCGCCCACGTGCGCACGTACACCCAGATCAGGTCGCCCGGCCCGAACACGCCGTTGGCGTCCATGTCCTGCACCTCGACCGGCAGCTCGATGCTGACGTAGGGCGGCTGCCCGGGAGGCGGCGAGGCGATGGGCTCGCGCCGCAGCACGCGCACCTGCGACAGCGGCGTGCCGGCCGGATAGCCGCGGGCCGCGAGCTGGTCGAAGGGCAGCACGTGGAGCCCGGTGGTGTCGATGCGCACGCGCACCTGCGGCTCGAGCCCCTGCACGCTCACCTGCCCGGGCAGGCGCGCGGCCGAGAGCGGGTCGCGCGGCCGGTCGCCGAGCGCCGGGCGCGAGCGCCAGGTGCGCGCCTGCTCCCAGTTGAGCACGGTGGTGGCGAGCACGGGGTCCACGTGCCGGTCCTCGCCGCCCGCCGTGAGGCCGGCGCCCGCGGAGGCCGCGACGCCGAAGTCCACGCGCACCACGAGCGAACCCGTGCGCAGCAGCCGGTCGCCGGCGGGATCGAAGCGGTAGGGCCGCAGCTCGACGGCCAGCAGCGTGCGGCCGCGGAACGCGCTCGGCGCGCCGAGCGAGAACGGCTGCGCCGGCCAGACGCCCTCGAGCGGCGTCTCCATGGGCTCGATCGCGGGGATGGCGCCGAGCCCGGCCGGGTCGTCGCGGAACACATGGCGGCCGTTGAGCGCGATGGCCACGCCGGCCATGGCCTCCTCGCCGGTCGCCGACAGCACGCGGACGGTCGGCCGCGCGCCCTCCGGGAGCGCGAGCAGCGCGGTGAAGGCGGGCAGCGCCGGGTGGCCGGGCTCGCCCAGCGTGTGGGCGTCGGCCGACAGGCCGGCGACGCGCACGCGGCCGTCGGGCCGGGGGGGCGTGAGGGCGAGCGCCGGGGTGGCGACCTCGAGGGTCACGCCGCGCGCGTCGGACGACACGATCCGCACGCCCGTGGCGCGAGCCGGCTGGAGGGCGCCGAGGCTCAGGGCGATTGCGGCGACCAGTGGGAGGGCTCGGAGGGCGGTGCGCATGCGAGGAGGGAGTCTAGGGACGCCCCCCGGTGCGGGCAAGGCGCCCGCCGCCGGAGCCGAATCGTCACGTTGTTGTCCGGGGGCTGGCCGAGTGCGCGAGCCGCCGATTAGACTGTCCCACCACATGCGCCCACTCCTCGTCTCCAAGGCCGTCGCGAGCCTCGTGCTCGCCCTCGCCGTCCCCATCGCCGTCCACGCCGCCGCCACCCGCGGCGCCCGCACGGCCGCCGCGCCCACCGCCTTCCCCGACAGCGTCCTGGCCCGCGTGGACGGCGACCCGGTCACCCGCCGGCAACTGCGCGAGGCCGCCACCCGGTTCGGCGCCGACCCCGACTCCCTTACCCCGGAGCAGAGCCGCGAGGTCCTCGGCCTGCTCATCGAGCAGCGCCTGCTGGCCCAGCGGGCCAAGCGCGAGAGCTGGATCTGGTCGCCGCAGGAGAGCCTCACCTACGAGCAGTTGCGCGACCGGCTCACCGTCACCGCCGCCCTCGATTCGGCGCTCGCCGCGCACCGCGCCGAGCGCGCCCGCGCCGGCCTGCCGGAGCTGAGCCGCGACGAACTCGGCGTGGCGCTGCGCGACTCCACTGTGGCGCGCTGGCGGCCGCGATGGAACGAGGACCTGCTCGCCCGCCTCTACCGCGCCTGGCAGGCCCTTCCGCGGGCCACCGGCGACATGACGGTGATGGAGCAGCTCCGCATCGCCGGCCTGATGCCGCAGGTGAGCGAGGTGGACTCGGGCACCACGCTCGTCTCGTGCGACGTCGGCGACCTGATCGCCGGCGAGGTGCTCGACGAGTGGCGCCGCCTCAACCCCATCTACCGCCCGCGCATCGAGGAGGTCGAGCCCATGCGCGACCTCGCCAAGAACGCGCTGTTCGAGCGCGAACTGCGGCGCATCGCCGCGCGCGGGCGGCTGGACCAGCGCCCCGACGTGGCCGCGGGGCTGGCCGAGCGCCGCGAGTACCTGAGCATCCAGCACTTCGTGCAGCGCGAGGTGTACGACGACCTGCCGCGCGACTCGCTCACGCTGCGGCGGCACTTCGAGTCCAAGCCCGAGGCCTGGCGCCTGCCGGGCCAGGCGCGCGTCTTCCAGCTCGTGGTGCCGACGCGCGCGGGCGCCGAGCAGCTGCTCGAACGCATCCGCAGGGCGGCCGACGTCGAGACCCTCGTGGTGCGAGCGGGACGGCCCGGCCGCGATTTCATCCGCACGGTCAACCTCCAGTACGACAGCACCGCCTACGCGCTGGCGCGCCGGCTCGGCGCCGGGGCGGTGGCCGGCCCCGACTCGCTGCCCGACGAGGGGCCGGGCCGGCCCTCGGGCTGGCGCGTGCTGCGGGTGATGGAGGTGCAGGAGCCGCGCCTGCGCACGTTCGAGGAGGCCGCCGTGCTGGTGCAGAAGGACTGGTTCGAGCTCGAGGCCGAGCGCCGCATGCGGGCGCTGCTCAAGCGCCTGCGCCAGGGCGCGCGCATCGAGTACGCCCCCGCCGCCACGGCCGCGCCCCGCGCGGCAAGGCGCTGAGGCCCGCCGCATGCGCCACGCCGCCCGCTCGCTCGCCCTCGCGGCCCTGACGCTGCTCGCCGCCACGGCGGCCGCCGCGCCGGTCCATCTGGCGTCGCCGGTGGACACGCTGCGGGCCGACGACGCGCTCGCCTGGGAGATGCCGGTCATCATCCGCAACGACGGCACGCGCGGGCTCTACGTGGACAGCCTGTGGCTGGACGTGCGCGGCGCCGATGGCGACCCGCGGCGGCTCGGATTCCAGCCGCTGGTGCGCGGCATGTCGGCGATCTCGGTGGGCGACTCCAACCTCATCCGCCTCTCCGCCCCCGCCAGCTGCGAGCGGGGCGTCGCCACGCTCGTGCTGGGGGCGCTCGTCGGCGACCGGACCGGGCTGCGCGCGCGGCTCGAGCGGCCCATCGCGCCGGGCGTGCTGGGTCGCTTCACGAGCCGGCGGTCGCAGGCCGGGGGCCGGGCGGTCGAGTGGGTGCGGGTGCCGGCCGAGCCCGCGGCCGTGCCGGCCCGCGGCGCTCCGGGGATCGTGCTCGTGACCGGCCCGGAGGGCGGCTCGAGCGGCCTGCTGCGCCAGGCGCGGACGCTGGCCGAGCAGGGCTTCACCACCGTCTGCGTGAGCCTGCCCGGGCAGGGCGGCTCCGAGGGACCCGACGACGCCATGGGCCCCGCCTCGGTGCGCGCCGTGACGCTGGCGCTCGACTCGCTCGCCGCGAGCCCGGGCGTGGACCGCGCGAACCTCGCCATCTGGGGGGTCGGCAGCGGCGCCACCGCCGCCCTGCTCGCCGCCGAGGCGCGCAAGGACCTCAAGGCCGTGGTGGCGCAGTCGGCCGCCTACGACCTGTGGTCGGTGCACCGCCGCGCGGGCGCCACCGAGGCCGGCCGCCTGCTGCTGCGCGGCGCCGGGGCCGACAGCGCCGCCTGGCGCGCCCGCTCGCCGCTCCGCTCGGCGCTTCGCGTCCCGGCCCGCGTGCTGGTGCTGCACGGCGAGGCCGATGAGGTCTCGCCGGTGGCCGACGCGCGCGACTACGTGGCGCGGCGGCAGGCGGCGGGGCTCCCGACCGACGACCTCGTGATGCGCGGCCAGGGCCATGCGCTGGCGCGCGGCCCGGTGAACCGCGCGGTGCTCGCGTTCCTCGGCGAGGCACTGGGATTGACCGCGCCCTGACGAGGCGGGCGTCCTGCCCTCATTACCATCGGGGACCTCGGCTCCGGGGGCTGCCGGAGCACCCGGCGCTTGCCAGCCGAGGTGGCCGCGCGGATAGACTCTCCCGACCTCGATCGTCACCGTCGAACGACTCCCCCCGACCTCCCTCCCAGGATCCCACCGCATGCACGTTCCGAGACACCTCCAGGCCCTGTGCCTCGTCCTCCTCTTCGCCCTCTCCGGCGCGGCCGTGCAGGCGCAGACGAAGCCCGGCGGCAGCCACACCGCCTCCGGCACGCCCATCCGCGACTGGGTGGACGGCGTGCCCGACACGGGGCAGTTCCTGCCCGATACCGCCGTGCTGGCCACGGTGGCGGGCCGTCCGATCACGGTGGGCCAGTTCATCGGCGACTACTTCGACGTCTATGCGCCGGTGCGGCCCAAGACCGACAGCGCCGGCCGCGCCGAGTTCCTGCAGACGCTGGTGGACAAGCTCGTGCTGGGCGAGGTGGTCCGGCCGATGCCGTTCAACCCCGGCTTCGAGCAGCGCGCCACGCTGCGCGCCTACACCGCGCGCGTGCTCTCCAACGTGCTCTACCAGCGCGCCGTGCTCGACTCGAGCGTGCCCTCGGAGGCGATGCTGCGCGACTTCTACGAGAAGCTGAAGCAGGAGGTGCGCGTCCAGCGCATCCGGCTGCTGTCGCCGAGCGAGGCCGCGCGCGTGCGCGCCGACCTCGTGGCCGGCCGCATCACGTGGCGGCGCGCGGTGGCCGAGCACAGCGCCGAGAAGCTGGCCGACCCCGACGGCGACATCGGCTGGGCCAACCTCTACGGGCTGTCGGAGCCCATGGCCAGCCTCATCGCCGACCTCAAGGTGGGCGCGATCTCGGAGCCCATCCGCACCACCGACGGCACGTTCCTGTTCCGGCGCGTCGGCACGCGTCCGTTCAGCCCGCCCTCCTACGAGGGCATCCGCCAGACGCTCTACGTGCGGCTGCGCAATCATCTCTCCAGCCAGCGTGCCGAACGGCTGCAGCGCCGGCTCGTGGCCGAGCACGGGATCGTGGTGGACACCGCCAACGTGCGCTTCGCCTCGGCCTTCTACCAGCCGCACGTCACGTCGGAGCGCAAGGACGGCGGCGTCAACGCCGTCACCATCAACGTGGACGTGCCGCACTTCGAGCCCGCCGACAACCAGCGGGTGCTGGCGCGGTGGCCGGGCGGCCAGTACACGCTGGGCGAGTTCAACCACGCCCTCGGCGAGCTCAACCCGATGATGCGTCCCACCGTGCACGAGCCCGACCTCATGGCCGAGCAGGTGGAACTGCTGGCGCTGGAGCCCTTCCGCGCCGAACTCGCGGCCGCGCGCGGGCTCGAGAAGGACTCGATGGCGGTGGCGATGATCGGGGCCCGCATCGAGCAGTTCAAGGTCGAGGCCATGATCGAGGACTCGGTGATGAGCCGCGTGCTCATCTCCGATGCCGAGCGGCGGGCCTACTACGCCGCCCACCCGCGCGAGTACACGAGCTTCCCGCGCATCCGCTTCGCCGCCTTCTCGGCGCCGACCCGCGCGGCCGGTGACTCGCTGGCGGCGGTGATCCGAGGCGGCAGGCGGGCCGAGGACATCCTGCTCGCCGACTCGCTGGCCGGCATCAAGCGCGGCTCCATCCAGACGCGCTCGCGCAACGAACCGGGCCCGTTCCACAAGCTGATGTTCGACGACATGCGGCCGGGGCAGGTGCGCGTCGAGGGCCCGGGCACCGACCAGACGTTCTTCGTGCTCCAGCTGCTCGAGTACGATCCGGGCCAGCTGCTCCCCTACGAGCAGGTGCTCGAGTTCGTGGACAACCAGCTGCGCGCCCAGCGCGAGGAGGAGCGCTACCAGCAGTTCATGCAGCGCCAGCGCGCGCGGTTCCCGATCGTGGCGCATCACGACCGCCTGCCGCTCGTGAAGCTGGTGGCGCCGGAACTCTAGCCGCGGCTCGAAGCGGCGAGGGGGGGGGCCGGTGTCGGCCCGCCCCCACGTGCGGTCCCGGCCGCCGCCTCAGCGGCGGCCGCAGGCGGCGCCGGCCTCGTCCTGGTAGCGCACGAAGCGTTCGCCCCGGTTGGAGACCGGCTCCTGGCCGTCCTGGCTGGCGGAGAACGTGCACTGGAGGGTGGCCAGTTCCACGCACATCGGCACGCCGCAGCCGTCCTCGGCGGAGGCCGGGCGCCTCACCAGCACGCGGGCCAGCGTGTAGCGCCGCCCGCCCAGCAGCACCGGCGCCTTGAGCACGTCCACCGCCGCCACCATGCGCAGGCGCGCGCTCGAGGCCGAGTGGTCCAGGTAGCCGCCGCCGAATGCCTGCAGCTCGCCCCAGGGCTGCGGCCCCGGCATGCGCGTGCGCGCATCCGCGACCTCGTTGCGCATGGGCGAGCGGCCGGGGCCGCCGCTCGAGTACCGCCAGTGCGGACGCAGCGAGTCGCCCGTGGCGGACTTGAAGTAGAGCGTGGCGAGCCAGCCCACGAACTGCGGCCGCGTGGTGACCGGGTCCATGGACAGGTAGAGCGTGTCGAAGGCGGCGGTGTCGCCGCAGGCCGGCGCGATGTGGTCGCGCGCGCCGGGCATGCCCCACGGCGCCCCCCACGCGAGGTAGATGCGCGGCATCGCACGCGAGGTGTCGGTGACGGCGGGGATCTGGCGCACCATGACGCCGCCCGGCATCTCGATGAGGGCGCCGGCCCCGGTGCTGTCGGACTCGAGCGGCGCGCGTCTGGGCTGCGTCTCGGCGGCCGCAGGGAGGACCCACAGGCAGAGGGCGATCAGCAGGGCGGCAGGACTCGTGGACACTCGAAGACATCGCATGGCTTCGCGGGCTCTCCTCATGGGGTGGTCGCCGGGCCGGGGGAACGGCGGGCGTGGCGCGTCACGGCCCTCAACGATACAGCGTCCGCAGCCGTCCCCACGAGGTCCGAAGCACCGGAACCGGGGTGCACGAGGGGGCTCCGGGCTGCCAATTCACGATGTTCTGACCGCCGCCGTCGGTGAGCACCACGTCGGGGCCCCCGAGCCGCTGCACCTCGATGGAGTTGAGCACGAGGCAGGCGGCCTCCGCGCAGCCGGCGCAGGCCCCGGCGCCCGTGGTCCGCGCGCGGCTCAGGCGCAGCCGTGCCGCGGGGTAGGCGGTGCCGGCGCTCCAGCCCACGGCCTGCGACGACGGCACCGCGGCCGCGTAGTACATGCGCATCTGGTTGGCGCCGCCTCGCGGCTGGCCGGGCTGGATGCCCTGGAGAAGTGCGGCCGCCCCGAGTGGCGCGGCGGCCCATGGGTCGGCGCAACCCGGCCGGTCCGCGAACGCGGCGCTGGCGTCGAGTTCGCCCGCGCGGCAGCCGCCCGGCTGCAGCGCCCACCAATCCGGAAGCGCGGGCTGCGAGTGCTGCAGGTCGAACACCACGATGACGCCGATGACGTCGGCGAGCGGCGCATCGAGCACGAGACTGGCGAACCACTCCTCGGCGCCGAGGTTGGTGTCACAGGCGCTCGTGCGCAGCGACGCGCCGCCGCCGGAGCGGCACTCGTCCCACGCGAGCGCGATCGAGGCGGCCGCGGCCGGAGCGCTCGAGGCGAGCAGCGCCGCGGCGAGCAGCGCGCCCCCCCAAAGCCGAGCGCGCCGCCCCTTGCGGGGGCGGCGCGCCGGAGGAAGCGTTGCGGGACGCAATCGCCTAGCGGTACAGGCTCTTCAGCTGGCCCCACGTGCGCGACTTGGTCGGCACCGCGTCGGGGCAGATGAAGCCCGACGGCGTGCCCTGCCACGTCACGTGACGGCGGTTGAGCGGAGCGGTCTCGATGGTGCGCGGCAGCGCCGGGTTCACGTCGTCGAGCAGGACCGAGTTGAACACGAGGCACATCGGCGTGCTGCAGCCCGCGCACGAACCGGTGCCCGTGGTGCGCTGACGGTTGATCGAGATCTGGATGACCGTGCGCTCGACGCCCGCGGTGAGCTGCCCCGCGAGACCGGCGTCCATGGCGTAGGCGGTGCGGAGGCGCGAGCGGTTGGCGTTGCCCTCGAAGCCGGAGGCGTAGTCGATGCCGCCGAACTGCGGGTTGTCCGTGATGTCGGGACAGGTGGTGGCGCCCGCGGCCGGGGCGGCCGTCAGCGACGTGGACAGACGGCAGCCGCCGTACTGCCACCAGTCGGGCAGCGTGCTGCCCTGCGACTGGAAGTCGAACACCGCGGCCGAGCCGACGTACTGGTTGACGGTGGACGAGTTGGCGACGCTGGCGAACAGGTTGAACGCCGTGCCGGTGTTGGCGTTGCAGGCGAACGCCATGTCGGCGCCGCCGTTGGTGCCGCAGTCGTCCCAGGACAGGTTGAGCCCGCCCTGCGCCGACGCGGTGGAAGCCCCGAACATCCCCGCGACCATGAGGGCCGCGACAAAGCCGCGAATCAACTGACGCATCTTGCCTTCCTTTCCTTGGATCCAGACTCCAAGTGGTTCGTGCGGAGCGCGCGACGGCCCGCGGGCCGTCGGAGGTGCGGGATGTCGGCGCGATATTCCACACCGGGCCGCTGCAGCGCAAGTCGAATCCCCGGAGCCCGGACGCCTCCCGTGCATCCTGCATCGGCCGCGCGGACGCCCGCCTGCACCTCGGAGCGCGCCGCAGCGAGGCGGCCGGCGGCGTTCTCCCGATGGAGCACTCACACGAGTCGCGGGCTCGCTCCGACAACGAAGCGGCCGGCCGACCCCTTGCGGGACCGGCCGGCCGGACTGCGGACTGCGGTGGAGCGACTAGCGGTACAGGCTCTTCACCTGGCCCCACGTGCGGCTCTGGGTCGGCGTCGAGCCGGGGCACGAACCGCCACCCTGCCACGTCGCGAACTGCTGCGGGCCCGAGGTGACATAGCCCTTGGGCAGCGTGGTGGTGACCTGGTCGAGGAGCAGCGAGTTGAACACGATGCAGACCGGGGTCAGGCAGCCGGAGCACGAGCCCGCGCCGGTGGTGCGCTGACGGTTGATCGAGATCTGCAGCACCGTCATCTCATCCACGCTCTGAACAGCGTGCGCGAGGCCGGCGTCCATGGCGTAGGCGGTGCGCAGACGCGCGCGGTTGGTGCCGCCGAAGCCGTAGGCGTAGTCGATGCCGCCGAACTGCGGGTTGTCGGTGAGGTCGAAGCAGGTGGTGACGCCGGCGGCCGGGGCGGCCGTCAGCGACGAGGACGCGCGGCAGCCGCCGTACTGCCACCACAGCGGCATCGGGCTGGCGGCCGACTGGAAGTCGATCACGCCTGCGGTGCCGACGAACTCGGTCAGGCCCGCGGGCGGGACCACGGACGCGTACAGCGAGAACGCGAGACCGGTGTTCGAGCCACAGGTGAACGCCTGGTCGACGGCGCCACCGCCGGCGTGGCAGTCACCCCAGCCGAGGTTGATCTGGCCGCCGGGGAGGATCTGGGCCGAGGCGACGTTCGCGGACAGGGCGAGCGTGGCGGCGGCGAGTGCGAAGAACTTCTTCATGGGTTGCCTCCAGGGGGAAGCGAGCGGGTTGTCTGACGAAGTGGACAGGCAACTACGAAGCGAACAGCGTTGCAGAGCACGGCGAAGCATGGGGGACGTCCTGGGAACCACCACCTTTCTCCGTTGGGTCCGACAGAGATCGGGGCCAGCAAGGCCCATTCATGCTACACAAGCCCCACGGCCCATGCACGTCTTTTCTTCGCCATGACCTCGGGGTATCTGACGCCATCGCAACGCGAAACCGCGCAATTCCGTCCCCATCCCGGTGCGACATCCTGACCGCTCGTGGGGCCCGCTGGACCACAAGCACGAAGGGCCACCCCTCTCGGGATGGCCCCTCGGCTTGCTGCGGATGGAGCGTGAAGGCCTAGCGGTACAGGCTCTTCACCTGGCCCCACGTGCGGCTCTGCGTCGGCGTCGCCGCCGGGCACGGCACCTGGGCGTTAGCACCCTGCCACGTCACCCACTGCTGCTCGCCGGACGTCACGACGCCCTTCGGGAGCGCCGGGTTGACCTGGTCGAGCAGGATCGAGTTGAACACGATGCAGACCGGCGTGAGGCAGCCGGCGCACGAGCCCGTGCCCGTGGTGCGGGCGCGGTTGATCGAGATCACCAGAGCCGTCAGCTCATCGGTGTCCGCCACGGGGCCGGCCAGGCCGGCGTCCATCGCGTAGGCCGTGCGCAGACGCGCGCGGTTCGGCGAGTTGGTGAAGTTGTAGTCGATGCCGCCGAACTGCGGGTTGTCCGTCAGGTCGAGGCAGGTCGTGACGCCAGCCGCCGGCGCCGCCGTCAGCGACGAGGACGCGCGGCAACCACCGATCTGCCACCAGAGCGGCAGCGTGGCCGTCGAGCCCTGGATGTCGAACACGGCGGCCGAACCGACGTACTCCGTCAGGCCGGTCGGGGGCACCACCGAGGCGTACGCGACGCCCGCGGAACCCGCGTTGGAATTGCACGCGAACGACTTGTTCGACGAGAGGGGGTTGGCGCCACCGGCATAGCAGTCGTCCCAAGCCAGGTGGATCGAGCCGCCGGGGAGGTTCTGAGCCGAGGCCGTCGTCGCCGAGAGGGCGAGGGCCGCGACAGCGAGAGTAAGAAGCTTCTTCATGATGGGTTGCCTCCAGGGGGATGAAGCAGG